>CAMMKL010000098.1 GCA_946497265.1 uncultured Clostridia bacterium
CTTTCCGCAGAAGGGGAACGGATTACTGCGGTGGGGATTATGCCCTGGGTAAGCGTAGGGGAAGAGGTTCGCCTATTGGGCGCTTGGAAAAGCCACCCCAGCTTCGGAACCCAGTTTGCTGCCGAAACCTGCGAACGTGCCTTGCCCACCAACACTGCCGCCATCCTGCGTTATCTTTCGTCCGGCGCGGTCAAGGGAATCGGCCCGGCGACCGCTGCAAGGCTGGTGGACGCCTTTGGGGAAAAAACGCTGGAAATCATGGAAAAGGAACCCGAACGCCTGCAGAGCATCAAGGGCTTATCCAAAGCCAAGGCGGAAAAAATATCAGAAGAATTTAAAAACATGTTCGGCATCCGGGAAATCATGCTTTTTTTAAGCGGATACGGCGTAACGCCTGAAGAAGCCGTGCGGGTTTGGAAGAAATGGGGCGTCCAAGCGCTTGACAACATCCGCCGGGACCCCTACCTGCTTTGTATGGAGCCGGTACGCATCCCATTTGATCGGGTAGACGGCATCGCGGCCGCCATGGAACGCCCGCAGGACGACGCCTGCCGGATCCGGGCGGGTATCCTGCATGTCCTTCGCCACAACCGGAACAACGGCCATACCTGCCTGCCGGAAGAAAAACTGGCGCAGGCTTCCGCCCGCTTTCTTGGCGTGGAATGCGGCCAAACCCAGGAAGCTCTGGAATCGCTCGTCCTTGATTTAAGCTTGGTGCGCGATGAGATTTACGGGCGCAGCTTTATTTTTTTACCCGATTTGCACCGCTGTGAGGTGTTCAGCGCCGGCCGCCTGCAAATGATGTTGCATTACCCGCCCCAGCGCATTTTGGGTGTAACACGTGAAATCGAGCTCATTGAACGGGAAGAGGGCATCGCCTACGCCGACCAGCAAAAAAAAGCCATTGCGGACGCGCTGGAAAAAGGCCTGCTTATTTTAACCGGCGGCCCCGGCACCGGTAAAACCACTACCCTTAACGCGATTATCCGTATATTACAAAAAAATGGAGAAAAAGTACTCCTGGCAGCCCCGACCGGCCGGGCCGCCCAGCGGATGGCCGAGGTGACGGGTTGTGAAGCCAAAACCATCCACCGGCTATTGGAGGTGGAATGGAATGAGGATGATAAGCCTGTTTTTACCCGTAATGAAAAAAACCTTCTAAACTGCGACGCCCTGATCTTAGACGAGCTTTCGATGGTGGACAGCAGCCTGTTTGAAGGAGTGATGCGAGCGTTGCCGCTTGGTTGCCGGCTGATTATGGTAGGCGACTGCGACCAACTGCCGTCGGTAGGGGCGGGCAATGTGCTGGGCGACCTCATACGTTCCGGGCAGGTGCCGGTGGTACAGCTTACGGAAATCTTTCGCCAGTCTATGAAAAGCTTGATCGTTACCAACGCCCATCGGATCGTGCAGGGGAAAATGCCGCGCCTTTCGGATCATAGCAGCGATTTCTTTTTCCTGCCGGTATACGATCCTGTACAAATCGGCCAATCCATCGTTGACCTATGTATACGCCGCCTGCCCAAAAGTTACGGTTACTCCCCCTTATCCGACATTCAGGTGCTCTGCCCCGGCCGAAAAGGGGAGTTGGGTTCTATTGCGCTAAACAAACAGCTGCAAAGCGCCGTCAATCCGGCCGGCAGGAATAAAAAAGAACTCTCTGCCAATGGATATACGCTGCGGGAAGGCGACAAGGTTATGCAGGTACGCAATAATTATGACATAGATTGGACAAAAGACGACGGTTCGGGTGGTTCGGGCGTATTCAACGGCGACGTTGGCACCTTACTGGCAATCGACAAAGCATCCGGCGCGCTGGCCGTCCGCTTTGAGGACCGCACTGCCTTTTACGATATGGACAGCGCGGGCGATTTGGAGCTAGCCTATGCGATCACCGTACACAAAAGCCAGGGCAGCGAATTTGAAGCGGTCGTCATGCCAATGTTCCAGGGCCCGCCGCAGCTTTACTACCGGAATTTGCTTTATACCGGCGTAACCAGGGCAAAAAACCTGCTTGTCATGGTAGGAACGCCGCGCACAGTGGAGGTTATGGTAGAGAACAACCGCAAAACCAAACGCTTCTCGGCCTTGTGTGCCTATCTGACGAAAGAAGGGAACGAAAATGCCTCCGAACATACTTAATCGGCTGTGCCGGCTCGTGTATCCGCCGCGCTGCCCCTACTGCCAACGGGTGCTGACGTGTGAAGAAAGCTGGTGTCCCTCATGCCGGGAGCTGCTGGGCGGGCAGGATGGGGTACGCTCTCTTCCCGGCCCGCTTTTGTGTGCATATTCTTTTGTATACAAAGGATGCCCGCGCGATGCCGTACTGCGGTATAAATTTTACGGGCGCAAAGAGTACGCCCACGCTTTTGCGGTTCGGGGACAGGAAAGCGTTCAACGCCATCTCCCCTATGCCTCGTTCAGCGTGGTGACATGCGTGCCCCTTTCCAGGGCACGGCGTAAAGAACGGGGCTATAACCAGGCCGAGCTATATGCCAGGGAGCTGGCTAAACTTCTGGACGCGCCTTATGAAGAACTCCTTCGAAAAGATTGTGAAAACCGCATCCAACATTCCCTAGGACGGGACGAGCGCTCCAGAAACGTGCAAGGGGTATACTCCCCACAAGGCGCCATCGCCGGGCGCGGCATCCTTTTATGCGACGATATTGTTACCTCCGGCGCAACCCTGAGGGAATGTGCCCGTGTCCTTTTGGAAAACGGCGCAAAACAAGTGTGCTGCGTAGTAATTGCGAATGCAAACTAAGGGAAAGCAGTTGTATTTGCTTTTGTTTTCCGGTATAATGATAGGTATTGCAACAGAATTTTGAAATGAACTTTACAGGAGGCGTTATCGTGGCACTGGGAACAGACGCGGCAATTGATTTGGGGACATCGCGTTTGCAGATTTATGTAAGCGGGCGCGGTATTGTTGTAGACGAGCCTTCGGTCGTCGCCTTTCATAGTGATACCGACGAACTGGTTGCTGTGGGGGAAGAAGCCTACAAAATGGTAGGGCGAACCTCCGACCGCGTGCGGGTAGAATTCCCTTTAAACGGAGGGGTCATCACCGACTTTGCCTTAGTGGAACAGCTCGTTGCCGTCTTTCTGAAGAAAGTCAGCTCGAGCATGGTATTCATGCCGCGTGTGGTAGCGTGTATCCCCGGCGAGGTCACCGAGGTCGAAAAAAGAGCGGTTGTCAACGCCATCAGTACCTGCGGCGTCCGTAAAATTTGCCTGATCGAAGAACCAGTAGCGGAGGCTATCGGCGCCGGCGTGGATATCGCCACCCCGCACGGCTGCCTAGTGGTCGATATCGGCGGAGGCACTACCGATATGGCGGTCATTTCCTTAAGCGGGGTTGCCGCACTTCGCACCCTTAAAATTGCCGGCAATAATTTTGACGAAGCCATTATGAAATACATCCGCAAAAAATATAACCTTTTGATTGGAAAACGAATGGCGGAAGAAGCGAAAAAAGCGGTAGGCTGTGTATACCCCCAGCCTACTTCCAAAACTTTCCGGGTCAAGGGGCGCAACGCCCTGACGGGGCTGCCGCAATGGGCGGATATTACCTCCGACGAGATGCTGGAAGCCCTAATTGACCTTGGCATGCAGATTACCCGCGAAATCCAGGAAATGTTGGAAGAGACGCCTCCGGAACTGGTGGGGGATATCTATCACGACGGCATCATCCTGACCGGCGGCGGCGCGCAAATGTATGGGTTTGACACGTTGATTGCCAAAAAGACACGCATCCCCGTACGGGTGGCCGACGACCCCGGAACCTGCGTCATACGCGGTGCGGGCGCTGCGCTGAAATACATCGACGAGCTGGACAATGACGGTATCGGGCAGCTCAACCCCTTGATCGGGGAATATTGATCTTGTTAAAGAAATAGGCAGTACCGAAAGACGCGGTACTGCCTTTGTTTTTTCTCTTTATCCGGTAGAAAACGCCGCTCGGCTTCATCCCGGAAAAATTCATTCGCCGGCGGAACGGAAGAACGAGTCGAGCAACTCTTTTGCCTGCTGCTCTTTTTCCTTATCCACCAAGATATCGGTACCGAACAGGGAAAATCCCATGGTTTGTTCCATAAAAGAGCCTTCCCGCCGTTCCTTAAGCATACAGGGAATCCCGTTTTCCTCCAAAATATTCTTCATGAGTCCAAGCTGCAGATGATCGGTACTGGTGCCTACAACCACCAAGCCGTCATCCGGTACTCTTTTTTTATTCGTCATTTTAATCCCCCGGTTTATTTTCTTAATTGACCACGGCCGAAAAAACGATGTATACAAGGAATCATGTAACACGGTCGCCCCTCTTGGCTTCTCCCACACGGCCATGGTAAGCCAGAACCTCCCGTTCATTTGGGGCGCTAACGGGCCGCATTTATATCACCCTAAGCCCTTTGGGAGCCTTATTGAGCACTTCACAGCCGGTTTCGGTGACCAGCACCAAATCCTCAATCCGCACGCCAACCTTCCCAGGCAGATAGATTCCCGGTTCTATGGAAAAAACCATTCCCGGCTGCGCTACTGCATCCGACGCCAAACCGACATCCGGCGGCTCATGGCAATCCAGGCCGATATTATGCCCCAGACGGTGAGTAAAATACGGGCCATATCCTTCTTCTTCGATGACTAGACGGGCTGTACGGTCAATATCCCGTAAAGGGACGCCCGGGCGGACGGCGGCAATGCCGGCCAGATTCGCCCGCAGCACCGTATCATATACCCGGCGCTGCTCCTTGTCGGCAGACCCCCAAAAAACCGTTCGGGTCATATCGCACCAATAGCGACCGATAGGGGTAAAAATGTCGAACGTAACCCCCATACCGTGGCGCAAAACATCATGCCCCGGCGCGTGATGGGGATCCGCCGCATTGGGGCCAAAGCATACAAGCTGCGGCCCGTCCGCAACATCCGCGCCCCTGGCTGCAAACTCCCGGTTTATCAGGGAGGCCAATTCCAGCTCTGTTATCCCCTCACATAAAGCAGAGATTGCCGCCTCTACTACCTGGTCGTTGATGGCCGACGCTTTGCGCATCGCTTCCTGTTCCGCCGCGTCTTTAAAACGCCTGGCCATATCTACCGGCTCGCTGCCCAAAACGGGGGTAACATCGTTTCGATGCGCCATTAAGCCAATCAAAAAGCGGCTTGGCCAATCCTTATCGATCCCTACGGCGCCGGGCCGCAGGATTTCAGACAGGCCTGCCACAGGGTCTTCCCCGTCCTTATGGGGGCGCCAGTCCAGTCCGGAGGGCTGAATGCCGAAGATCTCATTGCCAAACAGCACAGCGCGCCCCTCTATATCCAGATACAATGCCAGCATCCGTTCATGAGGTTCTATCCATAGGCCCGTCAAATAATATACCGAAGCGGTCGAGGTAATCAGGGTCTGGGTAAGGCCTCTCTCCCGCATTTTTTCCATAACGCGCGCGATACGAGAACGGTCCATATTCCACCCCTCCTTATCCTTTGACCATCATACATACCAGGGTGCAGGGTTTATCGGTCCGGTTTTCACACCAATGCCGTTCCCCTTTCGGGATGAGTGTAGCCATCCCTTTGTGAACGATCCCAGTCTCTTTACCGCTCTCGGTATATACCTCGCCTTCCAGAAAATAGGAATATTCGTCCGCCTCATGGAAGCCGTCCCCCGTTTCCGGTACCCGCGCTCCCGGCTGGATGGTTATCAGGCTAAAGTCTACCTGCGTATAATGGCCTTCCGCTAAAAATATTTTCCGCATATCGTACAAAGGCATGCCTGCGGACGGCAGATCCTTAACATTTAGGAGAGTCATAAAGCACAACGCTTCCTTTCCAGTTTATAGAGAACACGGCGCAGTCATGCTGCGCCGTGCCGTTTACAATTGTTTGCGCAGCTTGGGATCCATGTAATCCCTCAGGCCGTCGCCGATAAAGTTGGCGCCAATGGCCACGGTAAAGATCGCCAGGCCGGGGAAGGTGGAAACCCACCAATATTGGAAAGCCGTCACACCGTCGCTTACCATCGATCCCCATTCAGGAATCGGCGGCTGCACGCCCAATCCCAAAAAGCTCAGCCCGGAAAACATCAGAATGGCGTTACCAAGGTCTAATGTGCCCATCACCAACAGCGGTCCGATGCTGTTCGGCAAAATCTCCCGAAATAGGATCCTTCCCCGGGAAGCACCCATCAAACGGCTGGCCGTTACATAATCATTTTCCTTCAGGGAAATCACAATGCTGCGCGTCAATCGGGCGTAATTGGGCCACCAAATAATCGCCATGGCAAACACGGAATTGGTAATACTCGGCCCCATGGCCGCCGCGATCACCATAGCCAGGATCAACGGGGGAAAAGATTGCACCATCTCGCTGATGCGCATCATCACATCGTCTACAATGCCACCGGCATAGCCGGCCACCGCGCCGTATACCATCCCAATCACAAAGGAAAAAAGCACGGTAATCAGGCCTGCGGTAATCGAATACTGGCTGCCCACCAGCACACGGCTGAACACGTCGCGCCCCAGGCTGTCCGTCCCAAACCAGTGTTCCCCGCTTGGCGCCTGGAACCGCTGGCTGATATCCTGCGCCAACGGATCCATGGGCACGATCAATTGGGCAAACAGCATCACGATCAGCCAAGCAAAACAAACGATCAGCCCGACCTTAAACATAAAATTCTTCTGTTTCCATAAGCTTCGTATCATATGCATACTCATCATCCCTTTCCGTCATTGCATCCCCCGGCGCCGTTACTGGTACCGGACACGGGGATCGATAATCCCGTACAGGATATCAATCACTAGGTTGATGACGACATAGTTTACAGCAATCAGAAGCGATACGCCGCAGATCGCCGGAAAATCCAGATTGGTCGCCGCTTGATAAGCATATTGGCCGATTCCGGGCCACGCGAAAATCTTCTCTACAAACACCATACCGCCCAGCAGGTTGCAAAAGCCCATTCCGGCTACGGTGATAACCGGGATCAAAGCGTTGCCCAGCGCGTGCCCCGTAACTACGCGGCGTTCGCTCATACCTTTGGCCCGTGCGGTGCGTATGTAATCCATCGACATGGTTTCCAATAAGTTGCTGCGCGTCTGCCGGGTGATGAGCCCCATCGTAAAGAAGCCCAGAACCAAGGCCGGCAGAATCAGATGCGACAATGCATCCCCCACCATTGCCCAGTTCCCACTGAACACGCCGTCGAGCACATACAGCCCGCTTCCGCCCACCGGAATTTCGGCACGGCTGTCCAAACGCCCGCCGCCGGGGAACCAACCAAGTTGGGTGGAAAAAATAGACAGCGCCAACAGTGCAAACCAGAAGCTGGGGATCGATACGCCGCTGATAGAAACCGCACGCAGCGCCTGATCAGCCGCCTTATTGCGGAAAACAGCAGAAATCACACCAAAGAGGATCCCCAAAACGATGGCGATGAGCATAGCAAAAATCGAAAGTTCCACCGTAGCCGGAAAACACTGCATCAGTTCCTGCATTACCGGCTGCCCGGTGCGGATCGAGGTCCCCATATCCCCTTGCAGGAGATTGGTCAGATAAATAAAATACTGTTCGTACAACGGCTTATCCAGTCCCCATTTTTCCTCGAAAGCCGCCACAACTTCAGGGTCAGCCTGCGCCGTCTGGCTTAAGTTGGCCGCTACTGGATCGCTGGGAACCATATGGGAAATCAAAAAGACCATCAACGAGACGCCGAACAAAAGCAATATCATCATGCCCAACCGCCTCAGGATATAACGCCACAAACCGCCGCACGTCCTTTCTGTCTAACAGCATCGAAAACCAACAGCCTTAAAAAAGGTTGTCGCGTCTATCAAA
>CAMMKL010000099.1 GCA_946497265.1 uncultured Clostridia bacterium
GGATTATTTCCCCCTTTAACCGGATTGGGGCCATCAACTAGTTTTGTTTGCGCAACCTTATGCCGGCCGACGATTCGGCGGATATCTATAACGGCGCCTTTCTTAGCCGTAAGAAAGGCGCTGTCTTTCTATCACACGTTTTCAAAAGGGGATGTTTTGATGAGCGAGATACAACCCATACAATGGTTTCCCGGACATATGACCAAAACCAAACGGAAAATACAGGAAAGCCTGAAGCTGATTGACGCGGTGGCGGAGATCATGGATGCCCGAATCCCAATCAGCAGCAGGAATCCGGATCTTGACCGATTGGTTGCCACGAAACCACGTATCATATTACTTAATAAGTGCGATTTGGCCGACCCCGTCGAAACGGATAGCTGGATTGCACATTTTCAAAAACAGGAAGTGGCCGCGATTGCGGTAGATTGTAAATCCGGCAAAGGGCTGAATCGGTTTATGCCGCTGCTAAAAAATGCCCTTGCCGGCCGCATCTCCCAATGGGAAAACAAAGGGATGGTAGGACGGGGTATCCGTGTAATGATCGTCGGTATCCCCAATGTAGGCAAATCCTCCTTTATCAATAAACTGTCGAAGGGGGGGAAAGCCAAGGTGGAAGACCGCCCAGGCGTTACGCGAGGCAACCAATGGTATACCATTGGCAAGGGGGTTGAGCTTTTGGATACCCCGGGAGTTCTTTGGCCCAAATTCGAAGATCCGTCGGTAGGCGAAAAGCTGGCATTTACCGGTGCGGTCAAAGATCAAATTATGGATACCGAGCAGTTGGCTGGTCGGCTGTTGGAAAGGCTTGCGCATTCCAAATACGAGCAAGCCCTTAGAACCCGCTATAAACTGGGCGGAGAGTTTGCCGGCCTGCCTGCACATGAGCTTCTGGAAATGGTAGGCAGAAAGCGCGGCATGCTGATTTCAGGAGGAGAGATTGATACCGAACGGGCTTCTGTAATGGTGCTTGACGAGTTCCGTGGGGGAAAGCTTGGAAGGATAACCTTAGAAACTGCGAAAGAAGAGGCATAATATGGATTGGTTGACATACGAAAAGCAGGCAAATTCCGAGGGGTATCAGGTGGTTTGCGGAGTGGATGAAGCTGGGAGAGGGCCGCTGGCCGGCCCAGTCTATGCCGCTGCGGTTATCCTGCCGCCGGGCGCCGTGATCGACGGGGTAAACGATTCCAAGAAGTTATCGGAAAAAAAGCGAGAGGCTCTTTTTCCGATCATCTGCGAACGTGCGCTTTCATTTTGTGTTGCGTCGGCCAGCGAAACGGAAATTGATGAAATGAATATCTTAAACGCTACTTTCCTGGCTATGAAGCGTGCGGTGGAAGGGCTTTCTATATCCGCAGAAGCGGCACTGATTGACGGAAACCGGCTGCCAGCCCTTTCAATTCCAGCTAGGAGCATTGTGAAAGGGGATTCCCTTTCTATGTCGATAGCCTGTGCTTCCATACTCGCCAAAGTAAGCCGGGATCATTTTATGTATGAATTGGATCAGGCATACCCGCAGTATCAGTTTGCCAAACACAAAGGTTACGGCACCAAATTACATATGGAGCATATCCGGGAATACGGCCCTTGCCCCGCACATCGAAAAACCTTTCTAAAAAAATTTTAAAAGAGAGTGTGTGATGCAATCTCGTAGAATCGGCAAAGAAGGCGAGGCGTTTGCCGCTTGCTTTTTAGAGCACAAAGGTTACGCGATCCTGGATCGGAATTATCATTCTCCCTATGGGGAGATAGACATAATTGCAGCCGACGGCCGATATATTGTTTTTGTTGAGGTGAAAACGCGCCGGGAAGGTTCCATCGTTTTTCCAGCGCAGGCGGTAACCCTGGCAAAACAACGTAAAATCCTGTTGACGGCAATGCTGTATTTGCAGGCGTACCCTACAAAGCTTCAACCCAGATTTGATGTAATAGAAATCACAACTCACAACAGCATGTTCCGAATGGAAGGAATCACCCATCTGGAAAACGCTTTTCAATTGGAGGAGAAGCATGGAATATTTTGACCTGCATTGCGATACTTTGACCGAAGCGTGGAAACAAAATAAAAGCCTGTATGAAAATGATTTGCATGTATCGTTCAAGCGAGGCAGCGGTTACCAGCCGTGGATGCAGTGCTTTGCCGTCTTTATTCCGGATACTGTACGCGGCGCGGCGGCAATGGCGTATTTTGACGCTGCCCGCCAAAAATTGCAGCAGGAGTTAAAGACAACTCCCCAAGCTGTTTTGTGCAGAACTTCGAATGACCTGCACGTTTGTCGGCAGCAAATGGGCGCGGGGGCGCTCCTTACCGTAGAAGGCGGCGCCGTGCTGGGAGGAAAGCTGGAATCACTTGACCATTTGTCATCGTGCGGTGTGCGGGCGATGACATTGACCTGGAACGGCGACTGTGAAATCGGCGGGGGGGTGGAAAGCGGCCGGGGAATTACCCCATTTGGGCGGGAAACCGTTCGCAGGATGGAGGAGCTTTCCATCGTGGTGGACGTTTCCCACGCAAGCGAAAGGTTGTTCTACGATGTGGCGGAACAGGCGCAGAAACCTTTCATTGCTACCCATTCGAATGCCAGGGCGTTGTGCGGGCACCCTCGTAACTTAACGGGAGAACAGTTTGCCGTTTTACGGGATAGAGGGGGGCTGGTAGGACTTAATTTACACCCTCCCTTTCTTGAAGAGAACGGCAAAGCCGACATCACCTCTCTGCTGCGCCACGCGGACTATTTCCTTTCCCGCGGCGGAGAACAGATTTTATGCATAGGTTCCGATTTTGATGGTGCCGACATGCCTCAGGGGATCAATGGGATACAGGATATGGAAAACGTACAGGAGATTTTTTTAAAGCATTACAAGGAAAGCATTGTAAAAGCTATTTTTTTTGAAAATGCTTATAAATTTTTCACAACGCTTTGACAGGGCAAGCTTTGTGGTATAGAATGGTTCTAGGTTGTGCGTGTAAGCGATTTGTATCTTAAAAAATAGACGCTTTCCATGGACGACCGGAGACCGAACGAAAAGAGGGAACCTGCAAATGAATTATAAAAGTACCCGCGACCAGTCGGTAAACGTAACCGCTGCACAGGCAATTGCACAGGGCATTTCCAAAGAGGGCGGCCTGTTTGTACCGGAAAAGCTACCTTCTTATTCCTACGCAGATTTGTGCGCTCTTTCCCATATGGATTATGTAGACAGAGCTCAGCGCATTTTGTCTGATTTCCTGACCGATTTCACCCAGGAAGAGATCCAGGAAAGTGTAACCGCTGCCTATGCACCTGACAAATTTGGTGAACATCCGGCTCCGTTGGCCCTTCAACAAACTGGCGAAGACAATATGTATTTGCTGGAGCTGTGGCATGGCCCGACGTGCGCCTTTAAGGATATGGCGCTGCAGCTTCTGCCGCATCTGTTGACAAAATCCCTTCACAAAACCTGCGACGGAAAAACCGCCGTTATTCTGGTGGCTACTTCCGGCGATACCGGCAAAGCGGCCTTGGAGGGCTTTAAGGATGTTGCGGGTACGAAAATGTTGGTATTTTATCCGGAAGACGGCGTAAGCCCCATGCAAAAACGCCAGATGGCAACCCAAGAGGGCGCCAACGTTCATGTGTGCGCAATCGAGGGGAATTTCGATGATGCCCAGACTGGAGTGAAAAAGATATTTACCGATCCTGCGGTCGCTGAAATCTTGGCAAAAAACAATATGCTGTTTTCCAGCGCCAATTCCATCAACTGGGGCCGCCTATTGCCGCAGATCGTTTATTATTTTTCAGCCTACTGCGATTTGATGAGTACCGGGGAAATCGATCATGAAGGGGAAGAAATCAATATTGTAGTCCCAACCGGAAATTTTGGAAATATTCTGGCTGCATACTATGCTAGGAGCATGGGCCTTCCGGTACAAAAGCTGATTTGCGCCTCCAATTCCAATAATGTGCTCACAGACTTTATCCGTTCCGGTACTTATGATAAAAACCGTCATTTTTATACAACCATTTCTCCATCCATGGATATTCTGATTTCCAGCAATTTGGAACGGTTATTGTATCATATGACAGGGGGAGATACCCAAAAAGTATCCGGCTGGATGGCACAGCTTGCCCATGAGGGCCGTTATACAGTCGATGAAACCGTTCTGCGTCAGATACAAAGCCTTTTTTACGGCGGCTACTGTAATGATGAAGATACGGAACGCACAATTAAAATGATGTTTGACACCGAACATTATCTTTGCGATACACACACGGCGGTAGCCATAAATGTTTATAAACAGTATGTGGAACAATCAGGAGACCGGGCAACCCCTACTGTCATTGCTTCCACGGCAAGCCCGTATAAATTTGCAGCAAGTGTATTGCAGGCACTGGAAGGCGGCCGCCCGAATGGAGACGAGTTTGCCATGGTGGAATCCCTTTCCGCGCTTACCGGTACGGCCATCCCAGCTCCAATCCTGGCATTAAAGGAAAAGGGAGTTCGGTTCAACCGGGTGTGCGATACAGCTTCTATGCTTGAGGTGGTGTTCGATACCCTGGGTATCCGCTGATCGGAGGGATACATGGCAGTTTTTGCGATTGCAGACCCCCATCTATCCCTAGGCTGTGACAAACCAATGGATATCTTTTCTGGCTGGAAGGACTATGTCGGACGCCTGGAAAGAAATTGGCGTGCAGTCGTTGACGATAACGATACGGTGGTGATTGCCGGGGATATTTCCTGGGCAATGAAATTGGAAGAGACCAAGGAGGATTTTGCGTTCCTAAATAATCTGCCCGGCAGGAAACTCCTATTAAAAGGGAACCACGATTATTGGTGGAGTACACGCAAAAAAATAGAAGATTTTTTGTCTGCCAATGGATTCCATACCATGGGGATCATTTTCAATTCAGCGGTGGCTCTCGACACCATCAGTGTCTGCGGTAGCCGGGGCTGGTTTTACGATGCCGAAAGCGACGCCGATAAGAAGGTATTGAACCGGGAAGTCGGGCGTTTGCAGACCTCTATTGCTATGGCGGAAACAAGCGGGCTCGAACCCGTTGTCTTCCTCCATTATCCGCCGGTATATGGAGATGAAGTCTGCGAGGAAATTCTTTCGGTTTTAAAGGAGCACAAGATCCGGCGGTGTTACTATGGGCACATCCATGGAGCCGCTTGCAAAAAAGCGGTGACCGGTCTGTTTGAGGGCATAGATTTTCAGTTGATTTCGTGTGATTATACAGGTTTTCGGCCAATTTTGGTTCGATAATATAGCATTTTGCTCATTTTGCAAAAAATGTAGCAAACAGTTTCATAATGTGCTATACTTATTTAGATATTTTGCGTTTTTGCAGGAGGATGACTAAAAATGAGTCTGAAATCATCAAACAAAATTGATACCAATCGTTACGAATTAGAAGTACAGGTAGACGGTGAAGCCTTTGAAGCTGCTTTACAGAAAGCCTATTTGAAGCAGAATAAAAGAATTACCATTCCCGGTTTCCGCAAAGGAAAAGCCCCGCGCGCTTTTGTAGAAAAGTACTATGGCGAGCAGGTGTTCTATGAGGATGCCGTCAACGCGCTGTATCCCGACGCGTTGGACGCAGCGATCCACGAAGCAGAGCTGGAAGTAATTGAAGACAAAATTGACTTG
Source organism: uncultured Clostridia bacterium (assembly GCA_946497265.1). Classification (GTDB taxonomy): domain Bacteria; phylum Bacillota; class Clostridia; order Oscillospirales; family Acutalibacteraceae; genus CAMMKL01. Next base: position 5,639 of record CAMMKL010000099.1, read on the forward strand.
GATGTTAAAGAAATCGGTAAGCAGGGTTTTACGTTTACCGCTGCCGTTACCACTAAGCCGGAAGTTTCCATCGACGGCTACAAGGGCATTGAGGTAACCAAAAAATCCGACGAAGTAACCGACGAAGATGTGGATGCGGAAGTCAAGAAGGTGCAAGAGCGCAACTCCCGTCTGGTTTCTGTGGAAGATAGGCCTTCCGAAAACGGCGATACGGTCGTAATTGATTTTGAAGGCTTTGTAGACGGCGTGCCTTTTGAGGGCGGCAAGTCCGAGGGTTATAGCATTGAGCTGGGCAGCAAACAGTTTATTCCGGGTTTTGAGGAACAGCTCGTCGGCCATAATGTGGAGGACAGCTTTGATATTACTGTGACCTTCCCGGAGGATTACCAGGCGGAAGAGCTCAAGGGCAAAGAGGCGGTGTTTAAGATTAAGCTTCATGATATCAAGAAAAAAGAGCTGCCCGAGATTGACGACGAATTTGTAAAGGATGTAAGCGAATTCGACACCTTGGACGCATATAAGGCGGATTTGAAAGACAAACTTCAGAAGAACAAGACCAAAGAGGTTGAAAACGACGTAGAAAACCAAATTATTGATAAGCTCGTCGAACTGGTGCAGGCGGACATCCCCGAAGCGATGTATCGCAATCGTATTAATGAAGATATCCGCGAGTTTGGTTATCGTCTGCAATCCCAGGGCCTTGACTTGGATACTTATATGAAATATACCGGTATGGATATGGACGGCTTCCGCGAAGGGTTCCGCCCGCAGGCAGAGCGTCAGGTGAAGATCCGTTTGGCCCTGGAAAAGATCGCGGAGCTGGAAAATATCATTCCCACCGCGGAAGATTTGGAAGGCCAGTATAATAAGCTGGCGGAATCTTATAAGATGGATGTAGAGAAGGTAAAGGATCTGATTCCGGAGGCCGACCTGTCCAGGGATATTAAAGTGGAAAAAGCCATCGGTTTGGTACATGACAGCGCCGTAATCAAATAATTTTTTACTGTTTGAATAATATTCGGCTTTTCGTGCAAGATTCCTTTACATGTTACTGTTACGACGGAGGTGTTATCAAACGTGATAAACATGAGTTTGGTTCCTTATGTAGTAGAACAGACAAGCCGGGGAGAACGTTCTTATGATATTTACTCCCGGTTGTTAAACGACCGTATCATCATGCTGACCGAAGAGGTCAACGATACCTCTGCCAGCTTAGTGGTTGCACAGCTTTTGTACCTGGAAGGGCAAGACCCATCCAAGGACATCAGCCTGTATATCAACAGTCCTGGCGGTTCGGTGACAGCGGGGATGTCTATTTACGACACGATGCAGTATATCAAGTGCGACGTATCTACCATTTGTATGGGTATGGCGGCAAGTATGGGGGCTTTTCTGTTAGCGGCCGGCACCAAGGGAAAGCGTCTATCCCTTCCCAACAGCGATATTATGATCCATCAGCCAAGCGGAGGTGCACAGGGCCAGGCGACGGATATTATGATTCACGCCGATCACATTCTCCGCACCAAAAAAAGGTTGAACCAGATTTTATCTGAACGGACCGGCCAACCCTTGGAAGTAATTGAACGGGATACCGAACGCGATAATTTTATGACAGCACAGGAGGCCTTGCAATACGGCCTGATTGATAAGGTTATTGAGAAACGATAGGATTGGGTGATTGTATGTCATTGGGAGACGAAACCAAAGAACGGCATATTTGCTGCTCGTTTTGCAACAAGCCGCAAGAGCAGGCCGGTCGCCTAATTGCAGGCCCCGGTGTGTATATTTGTGACGAATGCATTGAGCTATGTATGTCTATTTTGGAGGATGAGTCCAACCTCAGCAACCGAAAGACCGGTTATAACGCGGAAGCCCCCGCAAAAATTCTCCCAAAACCGGAGGAGATCAAGCGTCATCTCGATGATTATGTAATCGGCCAAGATGAAGCAAAAGTAGCATTGTCTGTCGCGGTATACAACCATTATAAGCGCATCTATTTTGGATCGGATGACGTAGAATTGACCAAAAGCAACGTTTTGCTTTTGGGGCCTACCGGCGTAGGAAAAACTTTGCTGGCGCAAACACTTGCGAAGACTCTGGATGTACGCTTAGATATTGAGAATG
>CAMMKL010000100.1 GCA_946497265.1 uncultured Clostridia bacterium
CGGCGGATATAGGCGCGTAACGGGCGCAAAAGCGTTTCTCCTTCTTTGCTGATTCCGCCGCCGATGCAAATGGTATCGGGCTGAAAGATATTGATGGCGTTGACCAAACCGCACGCAAGGTAATTGATGTATTTATCCACGATGCTTTTTCCCACCGCATCCCCTGCACGCATAGCGTCAAAGGCAGTGCGCCCGTTTACCTGGTCGATATCGCCGTCTACCATATCCCACAGATAGGAATCGGGGTTAATCTGGCTTTCCAGCATAGCCTCCTTGGTTAGGTTGATCAAGCCGGTCGCCGAAGCATAAGCCTCCCAACAGCCGCGCCGGCCGCAGCTGCACTGCCGGCCGCCCGCCACGATGACCATATGGCCCATCTCTCCGCCCGCAAAGTTGGAGCCTTCATAAATCTTGCCGTCGATGATAATTCCGCTGCCCACACCGGTTCCTAACGTAATGGCAATGGCATTCACCGCATCCTTCGCCGCGCCTGCCACATATTCCCCATACGCCGCCGCATTGGCGTCGTTTTCCAGAATCACTTTCTTATGAAGCCAGTCTTCCATCATCTGCTGCAATGGCCAATTGTGAAAATGAAGGTTGTTGGTAAATTCCACCACGCCGCTGTCACGATTGACCGATCCTGGGCAGCCCACCCCGATCCACGGAACCTCGTCGATCGAAACGCCGGCCTTTTCCAGCGCTTCCAACGCCGCGTCCGCCATATCGTCGCAAATTGCTTCTTCCGGGCGCGGGACGTTTGTCTTCCGCTTCACCGAGGAAAGGATATTGTATTCCTCATCCACCACTCCTGCCACGATATTGGTTCCGCCCAAATCAATTCCTAAATATTTCATTCTGTTTTCCTCCTAAAAAACGTTCTGTTTCCAGCATTTTTTCGCAGTATGCAAAACTTTACTCCGACTATATGGGATAGTCAATGTAAAATGGTAGGATTATTATACCATATAGTACACTATTGTGCTATGATAAGATGACTATAACCGGCAAATTGAAGGAATTTTTCTTTTATGGTTGTATAAATTGCCACTTGCCGGAATCGAGACGAAAAGGAGAAACCGTATGATTCCAGAGGAATTTTCCCGAACCGCCCTTTTGCTGGGGGAACCAGGGGTGGAAAAGCTGCAGAACAGCCGCGTCGCCGTGTTTGGCCTTGGGGGCGTAGGATCTTATGTGGTAGAAGGGCTGGTGCGATGCGGAGTCGGCCGCCTGCTGTTGGTGGACAACGACAAGGTCTCCCGTTCCAACCTGAACCGCCAGCTTATTGCCACCTGCCATACCCTGGGGCGTCCTAAAGTGGAAGCCGCCCGCGAACGCATCCTGTCTATCAACCCAAAAGCCCAGGTGGAAACTCATCAAATCTTTTATTTGCCCGGGGAAGCAAATGGGCTGATCAATGGCTGCGACTATGTGGTGGACGCCATCGATACCGTTACCGCAAAGCTTGCCCTGATCGAAGAGGCGCATGCGCTCTCCATACCCATCCTAAGTTGTATGGGAACCGGAAACAAACTTGATCCCACCCGTCTGCAAATCGCCGATCTAGCCGAAACCAGCGTCTGCCCTCTGTGCCGCGTCATGCGTCGGGAGCTGCGCCGCCGGGGGATCCGCCATGTAAAGGTGTTGTATTCAACCGAAGAGCCCGTCACCAGACGAATGGCGGACACAGAAGCACCGAACAGCAAAGGGAAGCCTACCGGTCGGCACACGCCGGGCAGCGTGAGCTTTGTTCCCTCCGTGGCCGGCCTGATCATTGCAGGAGAAGTGGTGAAAGAATTATCCGGTATCCGCAGTGGAAAACAGTCCGTAACGAATTAGGTGGCAGGCATTCGGTATTTAAGACCCCTATGAAGGTAGGACCGCCTTGTGGGGTAACGCGTATGTTTGTGTTATGGACCTAGCCCGAACAAACTTGAGTAGTTCCTCAAAAGTTCCTATTGTTAGTTGCCCATTCTACGGCAAATAAAAGAATGAGAATCTCAAAAAAGAGAGATTTTTTTTGCGTAAATCCTCCCTTTTGTGCGGACAAATATGCTAAGATATAAACGGTAACATAAACATTTTTATCTGCCCCCGGTTGTACTGGGGGTTTTCTCTTGCCTTTTCGGCGTCCAAAGAAAATACGGGCTATCCGCAGCGGACAGCCCGTATTTTTGGGGATTTTATTCAGATTTTAGAATAACCGTAGCTGTTGACCATGGCGTCAATTTTTACGTTCTCCTTGCACATTGGGCAATCGTGGGAACGATACGTTTCGTACTTAGGAAGATCCTCTTCCGAAAAAATAGCGTTTATCGGGATGTTCGCTACTTCGTTTACCGCACTAAACAGCGCACAAATACCACTTGTATCGCCGCCATAGTATTTGATGCAATCCAAGGCACGGTTAATGGTTTTGCCCGTTGTGACGGAAGCGACCAAAAGTACAACCTTCTTTTTCCAAATCATACGCTGCACATTGTCGCGGAACAGCATCTGGTTATTGGGGTTGATTTCCGGGGTAATGACCGCGATGTCGGCCGCTGTGTTTATGCCTATTTGCGCCAGTTCATCTGCCAGGAACGCACCTACAATCCTGGTACCGTCCAGGCAAACTATGGTGTCTACCGGGGTATTGTCGTAGGCCCGCGCCAATTCCCGCGCGGCACGGCGCGCCATACGGTGTTGGGACTTGATTGTGGTCATATCCACGTAATAATTCACATGGGAGTGGCTGGTAACAAAATGGCCCGGTACAATTTTAACTACAATCTTTTTGTTTCTTTTCGACTGTATCTCCATTGCTCTGTCGTCCAATAAAAACAACCCCTTTCAATCGGTATCATCCACATGTAATTTTCACTCAAACTGGATATTTTATATACTACCACAAACAAAAAGCCCTGTCCAGAATATGGAAAGGAAATTGGTTGTTAGCACAAAGCATCGCGGTTATTCTTGTGTAGAATAACGGTTCAAAGAGAGATCATCCGCGCTTTATTTTGACATCTTATCTAAAATCGACAAGATTTCCTCAATCTTCTCCTCCCCGTGCCCTTCCTCAAACGACTGTTTGACGCAGTGCTGCATGTGCGCTTTCAGGATAGCGCGGTTGGCTTTTTTCAACACGGACTCAACGGCGAGCAGCTGGGTGGAAATATCGATGCAATAGCGGTCATCCTCCACCATCTTCAAGATTCCATCCAACTGCCCGCGCGCCGTGCGCAGCAGCCGGGTGATTTGTTTTTGATCGGCCTGCATGGTCCCTTTCCCCTATTCCACTGAGACGACCGTATAGCCGGCATCTGTTACGGCAGCCTTCAGGGTTTCCTCCGAAACGGGAGCAGACAAGGTCAAATAAGCGGATTTCTTCTCTAAATCCACTTTAGCCGTTACACCTTCCAACGCGTTTAAAGCTTGTTCCACCCTACCGGAGCAGTGGGAGCACATCATGCCTTCAATTTTCATTGTTTTTGTCATTGTTCGATCGTCTCCTTTTAGTCCTTTGATTTCTGGTGTTATTGTAGACTCTTCCTCCTGTAACCGCTGCGCGCGGCGTGGGCGGAAGAGTTTTAAACGAAGGGCGTTGCTCACCACACAGACAGAGCTTAGGCTCATAGCGGCGGCGGCAAACATGGGGTTGAGCATCCAGCCGAGGGCATAATAGAACACGCCGGCCGCCAGTGGAATGCCGATCGAGTTATAAATCAGCGCCCAAAAGAGGTTTTCTTTGATATTCCGGATGGTAGCGCGGCTAAGCTGGATGGCGGACACCGCGTCGAGCAGATCGCTGCGCATGAGTACGACGTCGGCGGATTCCATAGCGATATCGGTACCGGCACCGATCGCGATCCCCACGTCGGCGCGCGTCAGAGCTGGGGCATCGTTGATGCCGTCGCCCACCATGGCAACCTTTTTTCCGCTTTCTTGCAGCATGCGCACTTCTTTTTCTTTATCCTGCGGAAGCACCTCGGCAATTACGCGGGAAATCCCCACCTGCTTTTGAATCGCAGTAGCGGTGCGCTCGTTATCCCCCGTCAGCATTACAACCTCAATCCCCATCTGTTGCAGCTCCTGCACAGCTTGCCGGCTGGTGGGCTTGACTACGTCGGCCACGGCGACCACCCCCAAAACGCTGCCGCCCGACGCATCCGGTTTTGCAAAAAACAAAGGGGTTTTTCCTTCACCAGCCAGCCGTGCGGCCTCTTGCTCATAGTCACCGGCCGGTATATGGTTTTCCTTCATCATTTTCAGGTTGCCCGCAATATATCTTTCTCCATCAACCATACCGGCGATCCCTTGCCCCGCCACAGCGGAAAAATCCTCCACCGGGCGAAGCGGGAACTCCTTTGCTTCGTCCACGATGGCTTCGGCCAGAGGGTGCTCAGAGGCTTTTTCCAAAGAAGCGGCCAAAACCAAAAAAGCATTCCGGTCCATACGGGTAAGAACATCGGTAACCCGTGGCTTTCTCTGTGTAATGGTACCGGTTTTGTCCAATACCACGGTATCTACCGTATGAGCCACTTCCAAGGCTTCTGCAGATTTAATCAAAATCCCGTTTTCGGCCCCCTTTCCAGTACCTACCATAATGGCGGTCGGGGTTGCCAACCCCAGCGCGCACGGGCAGGAAATCACCAAAACGGCGATGCCTGCAGAAAGCGAAAACTCCAGTCCGTGGCCGGTAAGCATCCAAGCCAAAAAGGTAAGGGCGGCCACGCCAATGACAATCGGAACAAATACCCCGCTTACCTTATCGGCAAGCTTAGCAATGGGAGCCTTCGACGAGCTCGCCTCCTCCACCAGCTTAATGATGTGGGCCAGCGCGGTATCCTCCCCCACCTGGGTCACACGGAAAGTAAAATAGCCTGATTTGTTGATGGATGCTCCGGTCACCCGGTCACCCGGCCGTTTTTCCACCGGGATACTCTCGCCGGTAAGCGCCGACTCATCCACAGAACCGTTGCCCTCCAGAATCACACCGTCCAATGGGATGCTTTGCCCGGAACGAACCACTACGGTCTCCCCCACTTGTACCTCTTCCACGGGCAGTTCCTGTTCCGCCCCGTCCCGCAGCACAACGGCGGTTTTCGGGGCAAGATCCATAAGCTTTGTAATCGCTTCACTGGTTTTCCCTTTGGCGCGCGCTTCCAGGAACTTGCCCAAAGTGATAAGCGCCAGGATCATACCGGCCGATTCAAAGTACAAATCCATGGTGTAGCGTTCCACCATAGCCATATCGCCATGCCCAAGGCCCCATCCAATTTTATAGATGGCAAACACGCCGTATACCACAGCTGCCGAAGAACCGATTGCAATCAGGGAATCCATATTGGGTGCGCCTTTAAAAAGCGTTTTAAATCCCACACGGAAATATTTATGGTTCACCACCAAAATGGGCAGGGTCAGTAAAAATTGCGTAAAGGCAAAGGCCATAGCGTTTTGGTTGCCATGAAAAAATGCGGGAACCGGCAAACCCATCATATGGCCCATCGATAAATAAAAAAGCGGGATCAAAAAAACAAAGGATACCACCAGCCGTTTCTTCATGGAGCGCAGCTCTTCCTTGGCGGTATCGTTCGCCGATTTACGCACGTTCCCCTTGGGTCGGTCCTGTTCCTGTAAAGCCGCGCCGTATCCACCGGCTTTAACCGCCGCGACGATAGCCCCGTCATCCGTTTTATCCGGGTCATACTCTACCACCATGGAATTGCTCAAAAGGTTCACGGTAACTTGATTTACCCCTTCTACCTTCCGCACGCTTTTTTCCACATGGGCCGAACAAGCAGAACAGGTCATTCCCGTTACGTTAAATTTTTGTTTCATAGCTTCCTCCCTCCCCACCCCCAGGGGGGTGTTTTTTCTTTTACTATAACCTACCCTTTACTGGTTGTCAAGGGGTTTTCCTTTTTTTAACCCATGATTTAATCCCCAAATAACGGCAAAGCAACATGAATACCAAACGAAAAAACGGAAATTACAACTTTCTATAAACCGGCAATGGGCATGTAAGAACCATGTTTAACATTACTATACCCCGAAAACCTTCTAAATTCAAAGTTTTGCCCGAGACAACCCAACATCTTCCTATTTTGATAAGCATCTTTCCTAACTTAAAAACGCGCCCTGCTTATGCACAAACAAGCAAGGCGCGCCTAGGAATGAAATTCACCAACCTGCGCATAATAGCAATACGTGACCAAAGCGGCACGCTTTCAATATTGCAATGAAAGGAGAACCTTTTGATGAACGAGAGCCAATCCCGTGTGAAAAAATTCATGAATTCCCAAATTGAACAACTGGAAACCGGCCTTGACAATCTGCGGGACCGCGACTACCAGCCCAACGATATGGGAAACCTTTATAACGGAATGCTCAAGCATTCGGTAGAATTCGAAATTAAGCATATGCGCCATCTCCGTGACGAATTGCTGGATGTTTTAAAATAACCCACACGGCGGGGAATGCATCCGCCGTTACATATTGTGCGAACGATACCGGGAGGGCGATTCCCCTACGATCTTTTTAAAGGTTTTGGAAAAATGCGAACTGTCGCTGAAGCCCAACGAGCAGGCGATTTCCGCCAGGGTAAATTGATTTTGGCCCATCAATTCTTTGGCTTTTTCCACTTTACAATGCATGACATAATCGTGCACCGAACAGTGCAGTTCTTCCATAAAAATACGGTACAAATAAGAGCGTTCCACCCCTACTTGGTTGGCAATGTCCTCCACCGTAATCGGATAAGCCGTATTTTCCTGAATATAACGAATCGAACGGTTTAAGTAAACTTCTTTCGGTTTGTTTTTGGCGTTTTGCAGGGGGATCAGGCACGAGAAAAAAAGATATAGATACCCCACCATAGCGTATTCCCGGGACTCGTATTGTTTGGAGGCAAAATAAAGGTCGGAAAGATGGCGGCGGACCCGATCGTCTTTCCGATAAGTAAAGATCGGGTGCTCCTCGTCCATCCCACACAAATGGAGCAGACGCACCACATCCACCCCTCGAAAACCGACCCAATAGTATTCCCAGGGGTCGCTTTCATCGGCAGCATAGGTCGTAGACTGCCCCGGCGTAATCAGGAACCCATCGCCCTTCTGCAAAGGGTACTCCTTGCCGTTTACATAATAGGTACCCTTGCCTTCTATGATGTAATGTATCACATAGTGATCCCGGACGGCCGGCCCAAACGAGTGTTTCCCGCTGCATTTTTGCCATCCGCTTTGGCACACGGTCAGGTGTACCCCTGTCTCTTTCTGCGTTTCGTAACTTTCTGTAATGTAATTCATTTGGAACCTTCTTAACATCAAATATACAACTTTATTCATCAAATGGCTCTGTCCTTTTCCAGCGCCTTTTACTATAATAAAAACACAGATTAACAAAAAACGCAAGTGTCTGGAGGAAGTGTCTGTGATGAATCAAAAAGTAACCGTTGCTATTGCCGGGTTGGGAGCGCGTGGTTTGGAAACTTATGCAAAGGCTACAAAGCTTTTTCCAAAAGAAATGCAAATCGTAGCCGTCGCCGACCCTATTGCGGAGCGGGTACGTGCGGCTGCCGCCGAATATCATGTGGCTCCGGAATGCTGCTTTGACAGCGCGGAAAAAATGCTTGAACAAAACCGGCTGGCCGACGTACTGTTCCTATGTACACAAGACCGCCAACACGCAGGGCACGCCCTACCCGCTCTGAAAAAGGGGTACCATCTGCT
>CAMMKL010000101.1 GCA_946497265.1 uncultured Clostridia bacterium
TTTGACCGGAGTGAAGGGCAAACTGCGCAACCGATGTATCCCTGTAGGTATCAGAAGACAAGCTGTATGCCATCTTGTAGCCGTCTCCGTCCTCGTACACGGTGACTTCTCCGTCGCCGACCTGAACCGAGCTGAAATCATTGTTTTTCGGCGGAAGATCGTTGTTCACGACTATGCGAGCCGGGTCGCTCGGAGCACCGTTCTCTGTAAACGTGACATCCACCTCACCGGTTACCGGGACATTCATTATATTTTCTATTGTCGTATATTGGATACGTCTATCAACTGTCAAACTGTTTTCTTCGCCGCTGATGGTTTAGACTACATCGCCGTCTGCGAAGGTCACGCTGCGGATTTCATAATCCGGGTTGCGGTAAAAGGTGCCGACGCCGTTTTCAAATATGACGGCATGCTCTCTTTTCTGTCCGCCAAAAGCCACATGGTGTGCGCAGACCATGCCGCTCCCATTCTGCTTTGTGTTGCTCAGGGTGACGCGCGTCTCTACTAGTCCCACAACTCCCTCGTTGTCTGCCAGACCTTTGTATACAGGATGGTCGCTGTTTTCCGGTAAGTAGACAAACTCTGTGACGTAATCCGGCTGGAGATAGAACATACCCACGCCGTTTTTGAAATCAACGGCAATATTGGTGGCGGTGTCCTGCGTGGCTTGCCCTTCGATCCCCTTCTGCCGCAGGCGTACATTCAACGTGCCGGTGAAATCCACAATGACCGGTTGGCCTGTTTCCGGATCCTCTTCGGTTACCCCGTTTTCGTTGGTTTTGGCGAGAATGACTTTCGTTGCTTTTTCAAAGACGCTATATACCCGGAAATGAAAAAGTTCATCCTCCGCAGCGGAGTCTTTCGATGTATTCTCCGTCTCTTTCGTCACCGAAAGGGAACCGTAGCCCTGGTCATAAACCTGCACCAGCGTCTCCACCGAAAAGAGGCCGGACAGGTCTTTATAGCTCTCAAGGTCGTTTACATTCGGCTCATAGACATGGTAGTCCCTGCCCTCTTGCAGTAATTTTCCATCTATTTTTATACTTTCGAGAGACTGTCGGCCGCCTTCCACTCCTGCCTTTCGCAGCCAGAAGGACAGGGTTCCGTTCGTCGCGATCCCCTCCAAGGTGTAAATGGAGTTATCCACAACGTTTTTTTTGTTTACGGTTACTGTTCCGTTATGTCCTTTGTAATCTCCGTCAAAAACGATCACTCTCGCGGTTACATCGTTGTTTTGGGTGATGACAAGCCGCGGTGTGCCCGCATCGGTGTACTGGTAGAGGTTGCGGCCGGATGTAACGTAACGCCCCACATCCTCGGCAAAGAAAATGTAACGGTCGTTTTCGTTGCTGTACTTGTTCATCCAGGTGATGCTTCCCTCGATCGGGGCTTCCAGCCGGCCGCCTTCGCCAAGCACCTGAAGGGTGCTGTTGATAAAGGTTAGCGTTTCATCGACCGCCCCTTCTGTGGCGAATTGCGCCATGGAATTTATAATCCATCCGGCGTACTGCCCTGTGCGGATACCGTCGTTGACCTCTCCCGCGTCGGCAAATACGCCGTCGTTGTTGACGGTTACCTGGATCGGGGCCTCGTTTACCTCGTACCCGGCGGGCGGATCGGTTTCAAAAATGACATACTCCCCCTCCTCCATATAGGTGGAGGTGTCGTTCGTGTCAACACGGTAAGGCTTCGTCTGGTCGGAATAAACATATTCGTCAAACTTGGTCGGGAAGATAAGTGCTCCGTCCAAATCCAGTCCGCCTATCCCAGTGGCCCCTTTTTGACTGGTCTTTCCCTGATCCCAGGCGGGCGTTTGCAAAATCTCCTCCCGGGTTTTCAATGCGCCGTCCTTGTTGACCACGGCGGGATTGCGGTACAGCCCCTTGCTTTTGTCCCAGATATATCCTTCGCGCTGCTGATAGGAATAGGTCTGGTACATGGTAAACTGCGCATCGCCGAGACGCTGCCCGTAATAGTTCAGCTTCTGCACCCGCACTCGGTTGAAGATATTGGGAACATAGAATTGGGAAGCATACCGTCGTTCAAAGCGATCGACTGTCCCGCTTTCGTCCGCCGAAGTGACCGTAGAAATATGCACAATCGTATCCGGGTCGGTAATGTCATCCAAAGAATCCGCCTTGGGAGCAAAATAAAAAGCGATGTTATACTGGCTCTCATTTTCTCTGTCTGTCCCAAGGAGATACGGGTAGGTAAGCTTTACATCCCCGGGTATATTGGTGACTTCCACCTGGAAAAGCTGGCTGGCGTTGCGCTCCGCAATAATGGTGCCGGTCTGCCTTGTTTCCTTCATGACACGTTCCATGGCTTTGGCCGCTTCCAGTACCGAAGCTTTGTTGCCGATATTTTCGGGCATCAGAGTCCAGCCGGTGTTGGGCGTACCGTACAAGGCGCAGAAATTTGATTCCTCGTATAAGGAGTCCTCCATATCCATGCGTTTAATCGGAACTGCAAAAATAATGCCGCTGTCAAGATACTCCTGTATATCCTCCTCTTCCGCCGTTTCGTTTGGTGCAATACGCGCTCCGGCTATCGGATTGCCGTTTTGATCAAGAGTATATTCGTACAGCTTGTCCGTCATGGTGACGTCCAGCTTGGCCTGGCCATAGGCCCCTGTCTGCCAGGAATTGTGTGAAAGCAGGACGCCTTCTTTCGTAGTGTTGTTATATATGCTGTAATATAGAGAGATATCGCCCTTTAAGCGGTAGCCTGCGGGACGCCCCGTTTCTTTCAGAACATAGTAGAACTGCGGGTCGGATGCCTGCGCCCTCTCCTGGAAGCTGATAATCTTTCTTGTATCCGTAATAAAATTCAGATGTCCGTTTTCATCCGTCGTCGCCGTGCAGATCGGCGCATCGGCGCTTTCATCCGCTATGTACAGCCCCGTATCCGGGTCGATAAGAGGCGCCGCGTTGCCGTTTTCGTCCGTTTCCGTCTTGCTCACCTGTGCCGGCCAGAGCTCGAACTCGGCGCCCGGCACAGGATTCCCGTCCTGGTCGGTCTTGGTGACGCCTGAGGCGGGGACCGCCAGCATATTGAACGACAAAATCAGGTTGGACGCCCCGGCTCCGCGCTCCAGATAAAACATTTTCAGCTCGTGCTGCGTGTTCTGGTCGAAGGTGTCGGCAGGCATGCCTGATTCGTCGCCCCAGGCTTGATTCTGCTCTTGTCCTGCATCTTTAAAAATGGCCCTCAGCGTTGTCGATTGTATGCCGTGCGCCGCCTTAAACTCTGCATATGTGCCGGTGGTATTGGGCTTTCCGCTTACCGCCCTGTCGCACCAAGTCCATTCAGCCTTCGTGCTTACACCGCTCTCCTCGCTTTTCAGCTCTTCAAGCGTAGGGATATCCTCGGAGTAGGTATTGTTGCCGTTGTTTATCATCGGCGTAAGACCCGTATAGACCGTGCCTGTCTCGAAATCGATCATCGTGAAGCACTCGTCGTGAATACCGCCAAGGTCAGAAATCAGCACGCCGTCAATAAAAATCCACACGTCGTCGTCACCGGAGAAGGTGAAGTACATCGGCGTATTTTTGTCGATCATTCCGCCTTCCGGCTGTAAAAACACCGTCTCCATGGTCATGCCGATATAGTGATTGAGCGGCGTGTTATTATCCAGCGAAACATCGCGTTTGGGAACAAGATTACCCGCAGCATCAACCGTATAATTGCCGCTTGCGTCGGTTTGAAACACCTCGTTTGCCCCGTCAAAAGGGAAAAACTGCCCGTTTGGGGAGCCGTTGCTGGTGAGCGCCCAGCTGTCGTATACCTCAAAATACCCGTCGCTGGCCTCGCCATTGGTTCCCAGAGTACCGGCCGCTGATTCCTTGAACGCGGCGTAGTTTTCGTGGCTGTTGTAAATATAGCCGCCGTTGCCGTCGTATTTCACAAGCCCCTGCACATTTTCATACGAGAGTTTGTAATCGCCGGCGATATCCGGGTCAAACAGATAGTCGAGGGATTCGGTAAGCGTAGACTGCAAGCCATTGTTTTTTATAAAGTCGGGCTGGCCTTTTTTGGGATCATTGAAATCATCATTAAGCGAAAGCTGCGGATATCCGTCCTTCAGGGTGGGCTCCACCACGCCCCCGTAAGCGCCGTACCGGACACCGGGAGTGTCAGATTTGTTGTTGTAATGGTCTGAGCGTCCTGTCCAGACATTCCACGGGCCGGCGCCGGCGCCGCCGCCGGATAAGAACGAATGCCCCTGGTTGATACCCTGCTGCCGGTAAGATGGGCCGGTATGGGTTGTAGTATTTCGCCCTTCCAGCCAATAATCAAACAGATTAAATTTCACATGGCTCGGGCTGACAGAATCGATGACATGCTCTGACAGGCCGCCGTCACCGTCCACCGCCATAACGCGGGTGAAAGGAAACCCGGCGCTGTCAAGCGCCACTGCCGACAAAAGCATAACGACGACCAACAGCCAAGCCGCCGTACGCCTTGCCATGCTGTCCTTTCTTCTTTTTTGATTGTCCTTCTCCTTCATATTGCATCACCTGTTATTTGCCGGTATGACAATGTGTTTAAACAACCGAGCAAAGACCGAACGCCGCGCGTAGTGCTGTACACACCGTTTTTGCCTTTCGCGTTCAGTGTTATCGATATACAACATAATGAAAATTATGTTGTATCTTATTTACCGCCATAACAGGATTCATGTGATGACCAATTTCATATGCTCTAAACGGCGGGCATAAACAAAGCCGCTTTCCGCTGTATAAATGCGTGTGGTATTTATGTTGGAATGGCCAAGGATGTCCGCCAGCCGTAGCAGGTCTTTTTCCATGGAATAGTGTACCCTTGCAAAAAAGTGACGCAAATTGTGGGGAAACACTTTTTCAGGAGCAATGTCAGCTTGTTCACACAATGCTTTCATGCTCCGCCAGATATTCGAACGATCTAACGGTCTGCCTGTTCGCGTTACAAACACCGCTCCGGCGATGATTTTTTGTTTCTGCAAATATTTCTTCAATAATTTTCGCAGTGTATGCGGGATAAATACGATTCGCTGTTTACCCTTATTGGAAATTTGCGCACGGCCGGTGCGGACGGCTTCGACTGTGATGTATTGCAGTTCCGACACACGGATACCCGTGGAGCATATGGTTTGAATGAGCAAAGATAACTTTTGGTTCCCTTTGCTTTCGGCTGCACGTACAAGGCGGGTATATTCCTCGCGGGACAGTTCCCTGCTTTCATCGCAGAACAAAGATCTCTGGATTTTCAAAAGACGGACGGCCATTTCACGGCGGCCTGTAAATGACAAAAAGCAATTGACCGCCGTCAACATGGAATTAACCGACGCCGGTGCGTATTTTTCCATTAGCGACCCTTTCCATTCAATCAGAATCCCTTTTGTCAGCTGCCTACCGTCTAGATACTTCAATAAGGCAATCAGGTCGCGTGTATATTTCTGAATGGTCTTGGCTGCGCATTCCTGCTCCTGCAGGTGTTTTATATAATGACTGATTTGTTTCTGTGTTAAAAGACAAGGCTTGTTTTTCATAATGATATCCCCCTTTTGATAATATCACTATTGTATCGGAATTCTGCGGTTTTGGATATCATCAAAGAGAAAGATAATGTCTTTTGTTAATCTCTTTTTTCTAAACGTCATTGCAGCATGTATGTCCATAAAACCCCTTTGCCCCTGCTAGAAAAAAGAAAGGGAAACTTCGTTTTACTGTGATAAGGAAATATTCACATCAAATTATCACTAACGCTGACAAAGGATTGCAAAAATATATGGAGAGCTTACCGTTTTATATGGTAGGCTCTCCATATTTTCATAGACTAAAAATAGATTTGATAAAATCTCCTTCTTTTGCTAATGCTCTTACTTTATCCATCCACACTTTCATTAAATTTCAGTTGTATTAAACTTTGCGGGAGAAATCCATTTGATCCGTAAACAGAGAAGAAATTCCCCAGCAAACAGGAAAAGGCGGCATAGCCCTTGTGGGGGGTATGCCGCCTTTTCGGAAGATATACCTTCCCTGCAACCCGCAAGCCCTGCTTTAAAAGGCTTTGCAGGAATCTTACTTGGCAGGGGCAAAAGGACTTGAGCCCTCGGGACGCGGTTTTGGAGACAAAACCCTGAGGTCTACCCCACACCACCATGATACACGAAAAAGTCGCGATTTTACTGGTTTTTTAACCAGAACCATAAAAGGCTGATGGTATGCGAACTGCATTCTGACGGCCTTTTTGACAGCCTTCTTAGGAAAAGGCATCTATCACTAGCATAGTAATGAGACATCAATTTGTCAATATGCTCGACGATATAATAAACCGAGTTACTTGTCTCGATTTCCTGCTGCATACTCTCCCATGTTGATGTCCAACACCATTCGCGGCGGTTGAATCAAAGCATCTTCATATTGACATTTCCATTGTACTTCCCGACTCATCGTACCATCCTTGACTCCGTCTATGGTGTCATCTTCCTCAATGGGATTGTCATTTTCCAGTACATACGACGCCACATTATAGGCGTGGTTCACCACCCAATTCGGATCCATGCCGTGGAAATGGTACTGGAGATCCGGCAGGAACAGGGTGCCCATACCCAGGGTGTCCACCAGCATATCCTCGGTACCCTGAATGTTGAAAAACCGGACATTGACGCCGAAACGGATGAAACGGTCCGGCCCCTCGATCTGGTGGTTGCGCACATCCTCCGCCAGAAACAGCTTGCCGCAGTTCTGGAAGTAGAACGCCTCACAGGTAGGATACAGATCCGCCAAGGCGTCTATAAAGCCCGCGTCCAGATCGGCCCGTTCCAGCGCCGGGAGTGCTGCCGCCAGCAGATCTGTGGCCACCACCTGATACCGGCACTCCCGGAAGATCCGCTCCCGGTCCTCCTGGCAGTCCCACATCTGGCTCATGAGGAAAGCGTCGAGCCCCTCGCCCTCAAAGCTGTGGCAGCCCGTCACCATAAGCTGCACCGGGGCCTTTCCGTCCTTGAATTGCGCAATATGTTTCAAAGCGGCAAAGCCTGCTGTCTTTTCATCATGACAGAAGCGCTCTATCGCCCCAATGTGTTTTCCCATCACAGCAGCCATTTTCTCTTTGTCCGGCATTTCAACCGGCTCTTTGAACAGCATCTGGATCAGGAAGGGGCCGCCGGGGCGGGGATCTTTTTCATCTTTTAAATTTTGCTGGAAAATTTCGTCGCTCATCCTTGTCCCCCCTTTTATTCGAACACTTTTGTTATATAGTCCAGATAGTTGTAGCGGCTCCGCTCAAACCAAATCAGGTAGGTCAGGCCGCTTTTCGCTCTCTTATTTGAAGTTGTCCTTTTTCAGCCGTTTCCAACCCTTTTCGCCCAGGCTCAGCCCGTCCCACAGGAAGTTCAGGGCGTCTTTGAATAGATCAGCCGGATGCTTTTGTTCCATGGTATCCATCTCCTGGCAATCCCTCGTCAAAAGTCCAGCAGAATGGGCACCTGCTGCTCCTCGGCAAACCGCATCGCCTGCCAGAACATGGAGAAGGCAAACTTGGCAAGGGACTGGGTGTCATACCGGGTGTGCTCCAGGATGTCCGCCCTGCTG
>CAMMKL010000102.1 GCA_946497265.1 uncultured Clostridia bacterium
CCCAGCCGTCGGGCACAATTGCTCCACCCGCCCCGGCAGGTGGCGTCCTGTGGGTCGGGTGCGCAGATGGCGTCGAAGACCAGGGCCGCATCCTGGACGCTGTAGGCAATGGGGCCGATTTGATCCATGCCGCTGGCATGTGCAACCAGGCCGCAGCGGAAAACAGCACCGTAGGTGGGCTTTAGGCCTATCACGCCGCAGAACGCGGAGGGCTGACGGAGGGAGCCTCCCGTATCGGAGCCCAGCCCGTACGCGGCAAGCCCGGCGCAGACCGCCGCCGCCGTACCGCTGGAACTGCCGCCCGCTACGCGGGAGAAATCGTGCGGGTTAGGGACTGCGCCGAAATAGGAGCTTTCCCCCGTGGAACCCATCGCGAATTCGTCCAGATTGGTTTTGCCCAGTAAAACGGCGAGCTTTCCGGCCAACGTATTCCATACAAAGGCGTCGTATACCGGGATATAGCGGCGCAGCATTTTGGACCCGCAGGTTGTGCGGATATTGCGCGTGGAGATATTGTCCTTGAGCGCCATTGGGATGCCCGCCAGCAGGGAAAGCTCTTCCCCACGGGCCAGGAGGCTGTCCACCTGTTTGGCCTGTGCCAAGGCCTGTTCGTGGGTGACGGTAATGTATGCGTTTAGGGCCTTATTTTCCATTTTGATGGCTTCCAGATACATTTGGGTAAGCACAACGCAGGAAACGGATTTTTTTAGATATCGGTTATGAATTTGTAAAATCCGGCTGTAAGTCGTCGGCATGGCGGCACCTCCTGTTATCTTCCATTATTTTCTCTCAGGGATTTCAAAAAATCCCTCCTGTTGTTTGGAGGCTTCCCGCAATATTTCATCTTGAGGGAAAACGGTTCCAGGGGAATCCTTTCGCAATGGGCAGTCCGGTTGTATGGAAAGGGGGAAGGAGGGTGGCGACGCACTACAAATGGTTGCAGCAAAGGCGACGATTCCTTCCATATCCTGCAAAAGTGCCGGGAATTCCTCTTTTGATATTTCCAGCTTGGCTAGGGCGGCGGTTTTTAAGAGGTCCTCTTTGGTGAACATGCCGATTCCTCCTTATAATCGTTGTGGCAGGGCATACCGGTTTTGGCGCAACCCATAATTGGTACGATCAAGTGCCGCCAGAGGTGTAGCTATGCTGCCTTTCCTATTTTACCAGATGGCTAACAAATTGGAAAGCGACCAGGTTATCCGGTAAAATCCTCGTATGCGACCGGCAGAAGAGAATAAAAAAGCCGCCGCCCCTTCCAACCTGTATTGGCGGAAAAGGCAACGGCCTTTGACCTTACGCTATTTTGGGGGAATTTTCTTAATGAGGCAGATAGGGGAGCGGATCGACCCGCTGGCTGTACTGGCTGTCCTTCCACACCTCAAAATGCAAATGCACGCCATAGGCTTCCCCGGTTTCTCCCACATATGCAATCTGCTGGCCGCGGCTGACCGACTGGCCTACCGACAAACCGTTTACGATTTGGTCGCAGTGGGCATACAGCGTAGAGTTGCCGTCGGGATGGCGGATAATGACATGATACCCCCAGCCGCTGCCCCATTCGTCGGTGCGGTTTACCTTGGTGACGACGCCGTCCTCTACGGCAACGATCGCCGCACGAAAAATATTGGGCCCTGCGATGTCAATGCCCTTGTGATATCCGTATTGGGGCCGGTTGCCATAATAAGAAGAAATGGTATAGAAGCCCGGTACCGGCCATCCATACAATCCACCGGAAGGTTCGGAACCACCGCCGTCCGGTTCTGAGGAAGTGCTTCCGCCCCCGGAGTTCCCGCTATCGCCTCCGCCCGAAGGCTGGGAGGGGGTGTCGTCAGGATCTTGGGAAGGCTCCGGTTCCGGTTCGGAGGAGATCAGGCTTTCTTCGTATTCCTTCTGCCACTCCATGAACTCTTCCATGTAGCGGTCCATCTCTTCCTGTACGGATTGCCGCTGCTGCTGGGCCTGCGTTTCGTCCTCCTGTAAATCCAGGATAATACGGTCGTTTTCGGCTTTCAGATCGGAAAGCTCCGCCTTTTTGGCGTCCAGCAACGTTTTTTCGTTGGCGACCTCCTCGCGCTTTTGCGCGATTTCGTCCCGCTGCTGCTGTATGTCCTTAACCTGGCTGTCTAGGTTGTCGATGAGTTCCTTATCGTGCTGCGTGATAAGCCGCAGCATTTCAGCTTTATCTAAAAAATCGCGCATACTTTTGGAACCCAAGATAATGTCGAGCGTGCTGGTTTCCCCAGCCATGTAGATATTGCAAAGCCGTTTTTTCAATAGGTCGTAGCTGCCCTCAATCTCGGCCTGTTTGCCGGAGATTTTGGCGCCGGCCTCGTTGATTTCGTTGTCCAGCTGCTCAATGCGCTGGCTTGCAACCGAAATCTGTTCTTGTACAACAGAGATTTTTTCTTCCAGCGTTTTTTTGTATTCCTCTTTTTCTTCTTTTTGGCTGCGCACATCGCGAAGCTTTTCGTCCAGTTCCTTGCTTTGCTGTTCCAGGCTTTCCTTGCGCTGGTTCAATTCCTCCTGGCGGGCTTGCAGATCGTCTGCCGCGAAAGCGGTGGAAGGCAGGCTGGGCAACGCGATAATGGACAGCGCCAGGGCCGCTGCGATGATACATTTGGGGGCGTTTCGTTTCATTTCGCCAGTCTCCTTCTTTCTGCAAAGCAATTTTTATAGAAAAAGATCATATCTTATACTATTCAGTCTACCCGTGGCGGATGGAAATGTCAAGAAAAAACGTTGTAAAAAAATTGTAAAAAGAAGGTTAATTCTTTTGATATTCATTTCCCAATAGATATAAAATACATAAAAATCCATTGCCGGCCTTTCGTCAAGCGGCTACTTTTTTGAATGTTTTATAAGGTGTAAAACGCAGAAATAACAGTGCGGTTTATGGCTGGTTGATTTTTACGGGAGGAAATGGTAGAATACTATATATTACTTTGGAAATTAACGGGTATCTGTTGCCGAGGGGGTTCCCGCTTTACACGATAAGCAGGATAAGATTATGTGATTAAAGAGGGTTGAGGTTAGTGAAAAAGGCTGCTGAAGTAAAAAAGACAGTAATGTTCCTTTCCACACTGGTAATTCTTGCCATACACACGGGGATGTTCTGGTTTGTGTGGGATAGTTATTATAGTTCCTTTTTGGATGTGCCCTTTGTGGTAAAAGGAAACTTGCTGGTAGTAGCGATATATGCCGTGCTTCTGTACGCATTTTCCCTGATCTATGGGGCGTATAAGGTAGGTTATTTTAAAACATCGGAAGTGGTCTATTCCCAGTCGCTTTCCCTTTTGTTTGTCAATTTCATTACCTATTGCCAGATCAGCCTGATTGCCGGGCACCTGCTCCCGCCGGGTTACATGCTGCTTTTGACGGTAGCCGATATTGTAGCGGCGGCCTTGTGGTCGTTTGCAGGCAGCCGCCTTTATGTGCGGTTGTATCCTCCCCGCGAGATGATTATCGTTTACGGCGGCAATCGGAACGCCACCGACTTGGTGTATAAGATGAGCAACCGGGCGGATAAATACCGTATCTGCGCTTCCATCAGCATTGAGGAAGGGCTGGATGTGGTTAAGCAGGAGATTTCCAAATACGAGTCCGTCATCATTTGTGACGTGAAGACGGAAATGCGCAACAAGCTGGTAAAATTTTGCTTTGAGCATTCCATCCGCACCTATATTACCCCCAAAATTTCCGATATCATTATCCGGGGCGCGGACGATATCAACCTGTTCGATACCCCTTTGCTATTGTGCCGCAACCACGGCCTGACGATGGAGCAGCGCTTTTTCAAGCGTGCGCTGGACCTGGTGCTTGCCGGTATCGCGATGATCCCGGCGGCGCCCATCATGCTGGTGGTGGCGGCCGCCATCAAACTGTACGACGGCGGCCCGGTGCTGTTTAAGCAAAAGCGGTGCACCTTAAATGGAAAGGTGTTTGAAATCTGCAAGTTCCGCAGCATGATTGTAGATGCAGAAAAAGACGGCAGGGCCCGCCCGGCTACGGAAGACGACCCGCGCATAACCCCGGTGGGCCGCGTGATCCGCAAGCTAAGGCTGGACGAACTGCCCCAGCTGCTGAACATTTTGTCCGGCGATATGAGCATCGTCGGCCCGCGCCCGGAACGCGTGGAGCATGTGGAGCAGTACACCAAAGAGATACCGGAGTTCCCCTTCCGCCTAAAGGTAAAAGGGGGCTTGACGGGTTATGCCCAGATTGTGGGCAAATACAATACCACAGCATATGACAAGCTGAAGCTCGACTTGATGTACATTGAAAACTACTCCTTCCTGATGGATCTAAAGCTCATTATGATGACCATCAAGATTATGTTCATGAAGGAAAGCACCGAGGGCTTTAACCAGCAGGCGTCCGCCCGTATTTCAGAGGAAACCGCTGGGCTGATGCAGGACAAAGAATCGGACGCCGGGGATAAACAATAACAGCCGGCGCCGCTCCCCGTCTAAAAGGCGGGGAGTTTTTGCTGGATGTTATAACGAAACAAACCCCGTTGGACGGCCGGTTAAGCCAATATTTTGCAAGAAAGGGAGCACGCAAGCAAAATGTATGATATTATCGATTTCCACGCGCATGTCTACCCGGAAAAAATCGCCATGCGCGCGGCACAGAGCACGGGAGATTTCTATATGATTCCCATGAAGCACGAGGGGTCGGTCAAAAACCTGCTGGAGAGCGGGGACGAGGGAGGCGTTAAGCGGTTTGTGGTACAGTCGGTTGCCACTACGCCGGCCCAGGTTACCAGCATCAACAATTTTATCGCGCAGGAATGCCGCGAGCATCCCGACCGCTTAATCGGCCTGGGTACCCTGCATCCGAAGATGGAAAACGCTTCTGAGGAGATCGAGCGCTGCATTGCGCTGGGCCTGCACGGGATCAAAATCCACCCGGATATCCAACAATTCCTGATGGACGATCCCGCGATGTTCCCCATTTACGACCAGCTGCAGGGGCGGCTTCCCATGCTGATCCACTGCGGGGATTACCGTTACCCCTATTCGCACCCGGAAAGGCTTGCCCATGTGCTCGACGAGTTCCCAAAGCTCGACGTGGTGGCGGCGCATTTCGGCGGATGGTCGCTGTGGGACTTGGCTAAAGAGTATTTGCAAGGGCGCCGCTGCTGGCTGGATACTTCCAGCTCGTTTGCTTTTCTTGGCAAAGTACGCAGCCGGGAATTGATAGAAGCCTACGGGCCGGAGCGCATTGTGTTCGGGGTGGATTTCCCCATGTGGAACCATAAGGACGAATTGGAATTTTTCCGTCAGCTCGGCTTTTCCGATGCGGATAACCGGCTGATGCTGCATGACAACGCGCGCAACATTTTAAAGTTGTAAAATGAAAGGGCTTACCTTTACCGACCGGCGGGGAAGAGCCCTTTTTTGCTTATGTAGGGAAAGATTTCGTATTTTCCGCTTTTTTCGGCTGTGCCGCGGTGCAAAACGTGATATAATAACGTTAACTGACTAAACACAGGGAGACTGCGACATGAAATTACTGGTATTGGATGGAAACAGCATCTTAAACCGTGCTTTCTATGGGATTAAGCTGCTTACGACCAAGGATGGGAGATATACCAACGGCATCTATGGGTTTTTGAATATGCTGTTAAAACTGGAAGAAGAGACAAGCCCCGGCGCGGTGGCGATTGCCTTTGACCGAAAGGCCCCTACCTTCCGGCACAAGGCGTACGAGGGCTACAAGGCGCAGCGCAAGGGCATGCCGGAGGAGCTTGCCCAGCAGCTGCCCGTATTAAAGGAGCTGCTGGAAAAGCTCGGCTACCGGCTGGTGGAATGCGATGGCTTTGAGGCCGACGACATCCTGGGCACCTTTGCGGAGCATTGCCGCAACCAACCGGATGAGGAATGCGTAATCGCCACCGGGGACCGCGACAGCCTCCAACTGGTGGGCGGCGGCGTGACCGTGCGCCTGGCGGCCACCAAAATGGGCCGGCCGGAGGTTACCCTTTACGACGAAGAAAAGATCAAAGAGGATTACGGCGTTACGCCCAAACAGCTGATCGACATCAAAGCCATCCAGGGCGATACCTCCGACAACATCCCCGGCGTAGCGGGGATCGGGCAAAAGGGTGCCGCCGACCTGATCCGGCGATTCCATGATTTGGACCATATTTACGAAAACCTCGACACGCTGGACATCAAAGAAGGCCAGCGCAAAAAGCTGCGGGAAGGAAAAGACAGCGCTTATATGAGCCGCATGCTCGGGACCATTGTGACCGACGCGCCGGTCGATGTAGAGCCGGGGCACTACGTGCGCAAAGAAGGCGACCCGCAGGGCGCCGCCCGGCTGCTGGCAAAGCTGGAGATGTTTTCCTTAATTGAAAAGCTCGGCCTGCGCGCTTCGGCCGCCGTGCCGGAGGAGGAAGAAAAGGAAGAAGCCCTTTTGGTAGAATCCCGCACCGATTACGACGCCTTGCTGGACGAACTGGAAAGGGCGGGCTGTGCGGCCTTTGCCGCGCAGGCAAGTGGGGAGATTCAGGCGCTGGCCCTTTGCTTTGCGGGAAAGGTTTCTCTGGCGCGCGCCGAAGATTCCCTGGAATTCCCTTCTTTTGTAAGCCGCCTGTTCGCCCTGCCGGGCGTTTCGCTTGCCACTTTCGACGCAAAGCCGGTGTTCGCCGCTTTGCCCGAAAAACCGGGAGCGGGCGAGAACATCCGGTTCGACGCCCTGCTCGCCGCTTACCTGCTCAATCCGTCGGCTTCGGGCTACGATGTGCGGCGGCTGTGCGAGGAATACGGGGTGCGCGCCCGGGCCGTATCCGGCGCGCCGGAAGGCATGGAAGCGCTGTGCGCCCAGGCCGCGGCGCTTCCAAACCTGGCGGAAACGCTGGGCGCCCAAATCGACGCGAACGGCCAGCGAAAGCTATTAGAGGAAATGGAGCTGCCGCTTTGCCGCGTGCTCAGCCATATGGAATCCGTCGGGTTTGCCGTGGACGAGGACGGTATCCGCGCTTATGGGGAAAAAATCGAAGCCCGTCTGGAGGAGATCCAGAAACAGGTGTATGAGGAAGTCGGGTACGAGTTTAACATCAATTCCCCCAAGCAGCTGGGGGAGGCGCTGTTTGATAAGCTGGGGCTGCCGCACGGCAAAAAGAACAAAAGCGGCTATTCCACCAGCGCCGAGGTGCTGGAAGGGCTCCGCTTCGCCCATCCCGCAGTGGAGCAGGTGCTGGCCTTCCGCACCTACAGCAAGCTCAAATCCACCTATTGCGACGGCCTGCTCAAGGTAATTGCCGCCGACGGGCGCATCCACTCGAGCTTTAACCAGACGGAAACCCGCACCGGCCGGATCAGCTCCACCGAGCCGAATTTGCAGAACATCCCGGTGCGCACCGACCTGGGGCGCGAGCTGCGCCGCTTTTTCGTCGCGCGGGAAGGCTGGGTGCTGGTGGACGCCGAC
>CAMMKL010000103.1 GCA_946497265.1 uncultured Clostridia bacterium
CGGTGCGCGGGCGTACCGTCATTCAAAAACATGGAAAAACGATTTTGGTGCAGAACCCGCCCATGCCGCCCTTGTGCCGGGAAGAATTGGACGCGGTGTACGCCCTGCCGTATGAGCGGATGTATCACCCCGTTTATGAGAAAGAAGGGGGCGTCCCCGGCATTCAGGAGGTGGAATTTTCCATCACCCACAACCGGGGTTGCTTTGGCGCGTGTAATTTCTGTTCCATCGCATTCCATCAGGGGCGGGCGATTACCACCCGCAGCGAGGAATCGGTGATCGCCGAAGCCAAACGCCTGACGGAAAATCCCCGTTTTAAGGGATATATTCACGACGTGGGCGGGCCTACGGCAAATTTCCGGCAGCCCTCCTGTACCAAACAGGAGAAAGCCGGGCTGTGCAAGGGCAAAAAATGCCTGGCTCCCAAGCCGTGCCCAGCCTTGCAGGTGGACCACACCGAATACCTTCATTTACTTCGTGAACTGCGTAAACTGCCCAAAATCAAGCGCGTATTCATCCGTTCCGGCATCCGGTTTGATTACCTGATTGAGGATCAAGACGATTCCTTTTTCCGTGAGCTGGTGGAGTACCATGTGAGCGGGCAGCTCAAGGTGGCCCCCGAGCATTGCTCCAGCGCGGTACTCGATAAGATGGGCAAACCGCACATTGAGGCCTACAAACGTTTTGCACGCCGCTTTTACGGCTATACAAAGGAGATCGGAAAGGAACAGTATCTGGTGCCCTACCTGATGTCTTCCCATCCGGGTTCTACTTTACAGGACGCGGTTGAGCTTGCCCTTTTCCTAAAGAAAGAGAAGATCCGTCCGGAACAGGTGCAGGATTTTTACCCCACGCCGGGTACGATTTCCACCTGTATGTTTTATACCGGGCTGGATCCTTATACTTTGCAGCCGGTCTATGTGCCGCGCACTCCGGAGGAAAAGGCCATGCAGCGGGCGCTTTTGCAGTATTTTAATCCCAAAAACCGGGAGCTTGTCCTGCGGGCGCTGCGCAAGGCGGGGCGCGGGGATTTGATCGGTTCCGGCTCGGAGTGCCTGATTCGGGGAGATGCGGGCGGTTTCCGCTCTGCCGGCCGGCCTGATGAAAGGAAAGCAGACGACAAACAAAAGCAGAGGGGAAATGAAGGATGGGGCAGAACGCAAAACCGCCGGAACCAACCGAAAAAGCCGCGCGGCAAGAAAAAAGAAAACGAAGGAAAAAGAAGACGATAGTCTGGCTGTTCCTTCTTGTGGTTTTGTTACCGGGCTCCGCCGCCGTCACTTTTGCCCCCGCCGGAACCCTGCCAAGCTGGAAGCAGATCTTCATGTTTTTCGGAGTAAGCGAACCGGCTGACCAGGCAATGGCCCAATATCCGTGCACGGTGCAGTTTTTAGACGTGGGCAAGGCGGACTGCATCCTGATAAGCTGTGAAGGGTCGTATATGCTGGTGGATGCCGGGGACGTATCGGTTACGCCCCAGGTAGTGGAATACCTGCAACGCCGTGGAATTTTCCGCTTGGACTATGTGGTGGCGACCCATGCCGACGACGACCATATTGGAGGTATGGCGGAAGTACTATCCCGTTTTGAGGTAGGCAGGTTTCTCACACCCGCCGTTGCAAAGGAATATTTGCCGGATACGCCAAGCTACCAGAAGCTTACGGCGGTATGCCGGGAAAACGCGATCCGGGTGGAACACCCGTCTCCGGGCGACGAATGGGTGCTCGGAGGGATGAAAGCCCAGGTGCTTGCCCCTTTGCAGAAATATTCCGATTCAAACAATACTTCTCTCGTGCTGAAATTGTCTTATGGGGAGAAAAGCTTTCTGCTGACAGGCGACGCGGAGAAGGAATCGGAAGAAGCGATGCTATTTGCGCAGGAAGATTTGAGTGCAGACGTTTTGAAGGTAGGCCATCATGGAAGCGAAACTTCCTCAACCGAACCTTTTTTGGACGCGGTTAAACCCCGATATGCTGTGATCAGCGTAGGGGAAGACCGCAACAATCTGCCGAAAGACTCCGTGCTGGATCGCTTGGATAGCATCGGCGCACAGATTTACCGTACCGATTTTCAGGGAACGGTGATCGCAGCAACCGACGGAGATGTCATAGAATTTTTTACTGAAAGGTGAAGCTTCATGAGAATATTAACTGTAAACCGTTTTGAAACTACCTATGCTTTGTGTGAAGACGAAGACCGCCGCCTGTTTGCTATTGAACGTCAGGAGTTGCCGGAAGGGGTCAAAGCAGGGGATGTCTTACGTATCAGCGACGAAGGCGAGATTGCGATAGACCAGAAAGAAACCGACGCCCGCCGTCGCAAAAAGAAAGAAAATGGGTTCCGCTGAACAGAGAACAACGCTTACAGCCGATCAAAAAAATACGATAAAGGCCCGCTGTTCAAAAAAACTGGGACAGCAGACCTTAGATGGTATTGGAGATTTTGGGAAACGTTACGGGCTGAACAGAAAGAAAAGCCTCCGGCTTTACATACAAAACCGAAGGCTTCAAACTATCGAAAAAGGGAATTCCCCTTAACAATTGCATAAATCGGCAAACCACGGGGCCCCCTTGCTTGGGTTCCCCCGACAAGGTGGTTGTTTTGTGTCCCCTCCTGAGCTTTAGAAGTTTCAGGAGTTTTGCTCTCTGCGGGGAGCAGCAGCCAATGACGCTGCCTTTGGAATCCGCCGCCCTTTAAAAAGGCGGCGAAATCTTTCTCTTCTCCATTTGTGCATTTTTTTCTTATAGATTTTTTTACAAACTACAGGCCTTCGGTTTTACTCAAAACCGAAGGCCTGTAAAAAACTTCTATAACTTTAAGGTGACATGGTCGGCGTCAAATCGATGCATATAAACGCTAACCACTAAGCCGACGCCCAAATACAGGCAGGCCACCGACGAGCCGCCCGCGCTGAAGAAGGGGAGGGTAATGCCGATAACGGGGATCAATCCAAGGCACATGCCCACATTGATGCAGGTCTGGGTGGCGATCATGGCAAAAAAGCCGATGCAGATGTATTTGCCAAAGTTATCTTTCGCCTTAAAGGATACCTGAAGGGCGCGCAGCATGAAAAAGAGTAGGAGCAGCAAAAGGATAACACAGCCGATAAAGCCCAGCTCTTCTCCCGCCACCGTGAGGATAAAGTCGTTTTCCTGATAAGGGACGCTCCCTTTCGTTACGCGGGGCCCTTCGTACAGGCCGCGCCCGAACAATTGCCCCGAGGCGATGGAGGTTTTGCCCTGATACTGTTGGTACCCCTTTCCCATGGAACTGGCGTCCAGATCGAGTAACGCAAGGAAACGGGCGCGCTGTTCGTCGTGCATTAACTTGTTCCAAATCAAGGGTATGGCTGCTAGGCCGCCGGCAAAGAGAATCAGGAAATAGCGCAGCTGCACGCCGGCGGCAAAGGTCATAATCAGGAACATGAAGGCGAAGACCAGCGCCGTGCCGTCGTCGCCCTGCAAATGTACAATCGCCACGGGGATGATAGCGTGTACGCCCAAGCCGCAGATCTGAAGGAACGATTTGAGCTTTTCGTTGTCCTTCAGATA
Source organism: uncultured Clostridia bacterium (assembly GCA_946497265.1). Classification (GTDB taxonomy): domain Bacteria; phylum Bacillota; class Clostridia; order Oscillospirales; family Acutalibacteraceae; genus CAMMKL01. The sequence continues at coordinate 3,552 of CAMMKL010000103.1, forward strand.
AGAAAGGTGCTTGGAAAATGTGATGATAAAGCCGATTTTCATCAGCTCCGCCGGTTGAAACGTGGTAATTTTCAGGTCAAGCCAGGCGCGGTCGTCGGTACCGCCGATGGTGATACCCATCGGGGTAAAGGTGAGAAGCACCACGCCCACACACCCTATGGCTACAATCAGCCAAATTCTTCCGAAAAATTCATAATCAATTTTTGAGATAATAAAGGCGGCGATATAGCCGAGCGTTACCGCCATGAGTTGCGTTTCCAAATAATCCTTGGTGGTGGCCCGGTCAAGGCTGGAAATCAAAATACAGCCGTATGCCGTTACCGCAAAGCTGAGCAGCCAAAAGATAATATCGGTCTGCTTAAGGTAACCGGCAATCGAACCGAATACTTTTTTCATGTAATTTCCTCCGAATGTAAGCAGTCTACTGATGATATGAACGAAAACCGCAGATGGGCGCGAAACGCCCGTGTGTTTTTCCTGCTTGTACGACCTCAGCACGGCAGAGCCCGGCCGCCCTATGAACAAAAAATGAAATGGGCGTGAGCTGCCGTATGGGGTCCCGGATTCCCCAAAAGTCCGGGAACATTGTTCTCATTATATTATTATTGGGGATTAAGTTCAAGTAAATACTTTTAACATTTGCCGAAATGTGTTATAATTCGAGTAACTAGTAGAAAAAAAGGGGTCTTAGTCGATGCTAACTGATATTGAAATTGCACAGCGTGCAACATTAAAGCCAATCGCACAGGTTGCACGGGAGCTTGGCATCCGGGAAGAGGAACTGGAACCGTACGGCCGTTACAAAGCGAAACTGAACGACAGCCTTTTGGAACGTTTGAAAGACAAGCCGGACGGCAAGCTGGTTCTGGTGACCGCTATCAATCCTACCCCAGCGGGCGAAGGCAAGACCACTACGACAGCGGGTTTGGGGCAGGCTATGGCAAAAATCGGGAAAAAAGCGATCATTGCCCTGAGGGAGCCTTCTTTGGGGCCCGTATTTGGCGTAAAGGGCGGAGCGGCCGGCGGCGGATACGCCCAGGTGCTGCCGATGGAAGACATCAATCTTCATTTCACGGGCGATATGCACGCCATCACTTCAGCGAACAATCTCCTTTGCGCCATGCTCGATAACCACATCCATCAGGGAAACTTACTGGGCATCGATCCGCGCCGCGTTGTCATCAAGCGCTGTCTGGATATGAACGACCGTGAACTGCGCAATATTGTGGCGGGCCTGGGCGGCAAGATCAACGGCGTACCGCGGGAAGACGGGTTTATTATTACAGTGGCCAGCGAGGTGATGGCAATCCTTTGCCTGGCGGACGATATGGCCGACCTCAAAGAGCGCCTGGGCAACATCCTGGTAGCGTATACTTACGACAATAAGCCGGTCTACGCCCGCGACTTGAAGGCCCACGGGGCTATGGCCGCCCTGCTGAAAGACGCCATCCAACCGAACCTGGTACAAACGCTGGAGGGCACCCCTGCCATTATGCACGGCGGTCCATTTGCCAATATCGCGCACGGCTGCAACTCGGTGCGCGCCACCCGCTTGGCGCTCAAGCTGGCGGATTACTGCATTACCGAAGCCGGATTTGGCTCCGACCTGGGCGCAGAAAAGTTCTTTGACATCAAATGCCGCCGCGCGGGATTCAAACCCTCCGCCGTGGTGTTGGTGGCTACGGTGCGCGCCCTCAAATACAACGGCGGCGTACCCAAGGCCGAGCTTGCCGGGGAAAACCTGGAGGCTCTGCAAAAAGGGATCGTCAATCTGGGGGCGCACATCGAAAATATGCGCAAATACGGCGTTCCGGTGGTGGTAGCGATCAACCGATTCCTGACCGATACCGACGCCGAGCTTCGTTTTGTGGAAGAATATTGTACGGAGCAGGGAGCCGATTTCGCCTTGGCCGAGGTGTTTGCCAAGGGCGGAGAGGGAGGAATGGAGCTCGCACGCAAGGTATGCGAAGTGGTGGAAAAGCCCTCCTGCTTTGCGCCGATCTATCCGCTGGAACTTTCCCTCAAGGAAAAGATCATAAAAGTGGCCGCCGAAATTTACGGGGCGGCCGACGTGACGTTTACGATTTCGGCGGAAAAAAATATTCGGGAAATCGAAGCGCTTGGCGGAGCCGGATTGCCTGTTTGCATTGCCAAGACGCAATATTCCCTCTCCGACAATCCCGCCCTTTTGGGCCGTCCTAAAGGGTTTACCATCACAGTGCGGGAAGCCAGGCTGTCAAACGGCGCGGGGTTTGTCGTGGTGCTCACGGGTGACATCATGACGATGCCCGGCCTGCCCAAAGTCCCGGCGGCGGAGAAAATCGACGTGACATCTGAAGGAAAGATCGAAGGGCTGTTCTGATGAGAAGGATATGCAGCCATTCGCCTGCGGAAACCGAGGCCATTGGAGAAAGACTGGCGGGCGCTCTGCAAGGCAACGAGGTGCTCGCCCTGTACGGCGGCATGGGGATGGGAAAAACTGCTTTTGTACGCGGCCTTGCGCGCGGCCTTGGAGTTCGTGGGGAAGTATCCAGCCCCACTTTTGCCCTGGTGCATGAATATCAGGGGCGCGTACCGCTGTACCACTTTGACATGTACCGCGTCGGCAGCTGGGACGATCTGTATTCGACGGGTTTTTTCGATTATCTGGACTGCGGGGCAGTGCTGGTGATCGAGTGGAGCGAAAACATTGAGGCCGCCCTGCCGGACGGCGTGATCCGTATTACATTGGAAAAAGGCGATGGGGAGCAAGAGCGCACCCTGACGATAGAAGGGATGGAAGCAGATGAAACTTTTGGCAATTGATTCTTCCGCCACGGCGGCCTCCGCCGCCTTGTTGGAAGACGGTGTGCTGCGTGGAGAATTTTTCATCAACACCAAGCTTACCCACAGCCAGACGTTGATGCCTATGGTGGACGCTTTGCTGAAAAATACCTGTATTCCTATAAAGGACATCGACTTGTTCGCCGTGGCGGCGGGACCGGGTTCTTTTACCGGCGTACGCATCGGCGTAGCGGCAGTCAAGGGGATGGCGATGGCGCAGGGAAAACCATGCGTTTCGGTTTCTACTCTGGAGGCCATGGCCTATACGGCCTGCTGTTTTGACGGTTTGGTCTGCGCTGTGATGGACGCTCGCTGCAATCAAGTCTATAACGCTCTGTTTCAGGTGGAAAAGGGAAGAATGATCCGGCTTACGCCGGACCGCGCGTTGTCGATAGCGGAGTTAGCGAAAGAGCTTTCCGGTTATCAGCAGCCCATTTTTTTGGTTGGAGACGGAGCCGATTTGTGCTATAATCATTATACCGGACCAATCCCCGGTATCCGTCTTGTGCCCGCGCATGTGCGTTTTCAGCATGCGTCCGGAGTAGGAGCGGCGGCGTATATCTTGGCAAAAGAGGGAAAAACACTCTCTCCCGCCCAGCTGATGCCGGTTTACCTACGTCTGCCACAGGCGGAACGCGAACTAAAAAAGAAGAAAGAAGGGAAACAATGATCGCACTGGGAGCGGATCATGGCGGTTTTCAAATCAAGGAAGCCGTGAAACAATATCTGGAGGAAAAAGGCATTGCCTATCACGATTACGGTACTTACAGCGAGGCGTCTGTCAATTACGCGCCGTTTGCCTATCAGGTGGCCACGGCAGTGGCCAAAGGTGAATGCGAAAAAGGAATCTTGTGCTGCGGCACCGGGATCGGTGTTTCTATGGCGGCCAACAAAGTGAAAGGAATCCGGGCGGCCGTTGTTACCAACGAATTCTGTGCAGAGATGACCCGCCGCCACAACGACGCCAACATCTTATGCATGGGGGGGCGTGGTATCAGCAAAGAGCAGGCCGTAAC
>CAMMKL010000104.1 GCA_946497265.1 uncultured Clostridia bacterium
CTTGGCGTTGATGGTGAAATAGCCCAGCAGGGCTTTTTTGATATTGGCGTTGGCGGTTTCTGTTGCCGACTGAATGGACAGGCAGGTAAGCATCAGCGTTGCCATGACCAGCAGAAAGATAAGTAGTGTAAGGGTCTTGCCCTTCTTGCGAATGGAATACAGGCAGGCCCGTTTGTACAGGTTCATTCCTCGACCACCTTATTTCGTTCCAGTAAAAGCAGTGGGTTCACTTGTGTACCTCCTAACGTAGTTTTTCGCTGGGAAGCGTGAATGGTATTCCTAGCGGTCCCGTTTGCCGGGCACACCCTTATGGTACACGACGAAGGTGGAGCCCCGGTGGAGATAAGATATTGTTTAGGTGGAGTTGGTATAACAAAAGCCGAGGGGCTTTCGCAGGGAAAACCTCTCGGCTATGTGGAAAGATATGCAATTTTTGTAGGGCAAAGTTGGATTAAAGTACAGGTCAGCCACCTTGATCATATAATATTCGCTCATCAGCTTTACTTCCAATAGCAAAGCCCTACAATCGGTAGGTACATACTTAAGAGGGAGAGTCTTTGCCATAGTCCCTCCCATGCAAGAATAGTCCCTCTATACTTCGGCTTATCAGCCATAACAAACAGTACAAAAAATCCTATTGCTAAAACAAAGCAAATGAAAGATAACATACCCAACCATTCGTTCGATATTTTAAAGAAATACAATCCAATTAACAAAGGAGCAAACGCTAAAAGCGAAAAGCCAATTGCAGAACCATAACCATGTATTTTTGCGGAGAGAGTTTTGATGTTTTTTGTTTCTCCCACTGAAAAACTTCCAGAAAGGATACAACCACCTATGGCATAAATCATGATGACAGAAGAAAGCAAGGTCGATATAAGGTTCGATGTTCTGGCAACGGTAGCGAAAAGTTGTAAACTACTGATAAAAGTCGCAACTCCAAAAACAACCAGCCAAATATTATAAATTAGATGTAACGGTGATTTTGAATTTCCTAAAACACTCATTACTTGCGTCAAATGATTATAGCCTTTGTAAGTAGGCGCTAATAGAAATGGGATAATCAAATCCATGGCCAGAAGAAAAGGCAAAATATTCAAAAGACTATTTTCCATCATGAAGTTCTCCTCTGAAATGGCCTAAGCCTTTCAAAATCTTTACGGCAACTTCTTTCATAACATCAGCTTTGACTACCGCAATTCCTTGTTCTTCATCACCTAAAACTAGCAAAGTGTCACCAGGGTTAATATCAAATATTTCCCTTGCTTCTTTTGGAATGACGATTTGTCCACGTTCTCCTACTTTGACTGTCCCGAATATGTGTTTCCCTTTTGGCATTGCCATTACCTTTCAGCTCCTTATATTCATATTTTTCATACCAACATGAAAAGTATACAATAAAACAAAGCTATTGTCAATCCAACTTTACTCTCTCGAAAAAATGCGTAAACCATCCCATCTTCTTTGTTCTCCATGCTGTGGGGAATCCCATAATGACCGAACATGATTATAATGATATAAAAGCCTCATATTGCTGCCGTCGCTGTACCAACGCAAAGTAAAACCCGAATAAATAAATGTAGGCATCCTCCAGCGTTGCTTTGCAAGGCCAACAGTCTATTTGCGGATGTAACAACTGATTATTTTCATTAGTAATTTACCGTTTACAAATTGTTTCGATGAGATATGACATTGTCGTTCTATTATTTCTGGCTTCATTTTCATCCAATACTTTGCAATTCCAAATATGGCCTGGACCTGCTCAATTAGTTCGGTCATGCTGCCTGCATAAAAAGATATCCTTTATCAGCCCGGATATCTGCTAATGACATACCATCTGCTTTTGCGCCAATTCTCAGAACCTTTTTTATATCCCGTTTTTTAGTCCTATTATTATGTAATCTTCATTTTTTAATATTCTAATAATGAGTTTAGATGAAAAGCCGTACGACGCGGAACGATTCCGCGTCGTACGGCTTTTTGAAATTCTGTATCCAGAAAAAATTCTTAACAGGCGTCGAATTAATACATACCCGGATCCGCAGGCATAGCGGGAGCGACCGGAGCCGGTTCCTTCTTATCCGCCACCAAGGATTCGGTGGTAAGCACCATACCGGCAACGGAAGCCGCGTTCTGCAGAGCGGAACGGGTCACCTTGGTCGGGTCTACGATACCGGCGGAAATCATATCGCCGTATTCCCCAGTCAAGGCATTGTAGCCGTAGCCAATGGCATTCTTATCCTTAATATTCGCAACAATGACGGAACCTTCCACACCGGCGTTCGCGGCAATCTGGCGGACCGGCTCTTCCAGGGCTTTCAGCACAATAGCTACGCCTGTCTTTTCATCTCCGGTGCTGCCGTTCATCAAAGCCTCTACCGCAGGGATTGCGTTCATCAGGGCAGTACCGCCGCCGGCTACGATGCCCTCTTCCACAGCTGCCTTTGTGGCGGCCAGAGCGTCTTCAATACGCATCTTCTTTTCTTTCATTTCTATTTCAGTCGCAGCGCCTACCTTGATGACTGCTACGCCGCCGGCCAGCTTAGCCAAACGTTCCTGCAGCTTTTCACGGTCGAAGTCGGAAGTCGTGGTTTCAATCTGGGCGCGGATCTGATGCACTCTTGCCTGAATCGCTTCGGAATCGCCCGCTCCGTCTACAATGATTGTGTTTTCCTTTTCTACTTTAACCTGGCGGGCACGGCCCAGCTGATCTACCGTGGCGTTTTTCAGTTCCAAGCCAACCTCTTCGGAAATCACCTGGCCGCCGGTCAGGATGGCGATATCCTGCAGCATTTCTTTCCTTCTGTCGCCAAAGCCGGGAGCCTTTACTGCAACACAGTTGAAGGTACCGCGCAGCTTGTTGAGGATCAAGGTGGTAAGCGCTTCGCCTTCTACATCTTCAGCGATGATAACCAGCTTTTTACCGGATTGGACAATCTGCTCCAGCAGGGGCAGAATTTCCTGGATGTTGGAGATCTTCTTATCGGTAATCAGGATATAAGCGTCGTCCATGACGGCTACCATCTTTTCGGTATCGGTGCACATGTAGGGGGTAATGTAGCCGCGGTCGAACATCATCCCTTCCACCACTTCGGAGTAAGTTTCGGCGGTTTTGGATTCTTCTACGGTGATCACGCCGTCGGCGCTTACCTTATCCATGGCTTCGGCAATCAGCTTGCCAATGGATTCGTCGCCGGAAGAAACCGTGGCAACGCGGGCAATGTCCTCAGAGCCGGAAACCTTTTTGGCGTTGTCCTTTACGGCCTCTACGGCTGTTTCTACCGCCTTCTGGATGCCGTTCTTCAAAACCATCGGGTTCGCACCGGCTGTTACGTTCTTCATGCCTTCGCGAATAAGGGCCTGAGCCAACAGGGTCGCGGTGGTGGTGCCGTCACCGGCGACGTCGTTCGTTTTGGTGGAAACCTCTTTTACCAGCTGGGCGCCCATATTCTCAAAAGCGTCTTCCAGTTCAATTTCCTTCGCGATGGTAACGCCGTCATTGGTGATCAGCGGGGCGCCGAATTTTTTATCCAAAACCACATTGCGGCCCTTCGGCCCCAATGTAATCTTCACAGTATCCGCCAGTTGGTTCACACCGCTCATCAGCGCTTTTCTGGCATCCTCGCCATAAATAATCTGTTTTGCCATAATTTATCTGCCTCCTAAACTTTAAAACTGTAACAGCATACTCCGGAAAAGAATTACTCTACAATAGCCAGAATGTCGGACTGGCGGGTAATGGTATATTCCTCGCCATCCAGCTTGACTTCCGTACCAGCGTATTTGCTGGCAATTACCCGGTCGCCTACCTTAAGATACATATCAACCTGTTTGCCGTCTACCATTCCTCCAGGACCTACCGCAACCACCGAAGCGATCTGAGGTTTTTCCTGCGCAGCGCTGGCAAGGACGATACCACTTTTTGTGGTTTCCTCTGCTTCCTCCATTTTGATGACCACTCTGTCGGCCAATGGTTTAATCGTCATAATTGATTGCCTCCTTAAAGCAATAAAATAATAGATTGAGCAATTTCTTTAGCACTCCTTCTAACTGAGTGCTAAACTTATTTTAGCCAGATCAATTGGAAAAATCAAGTAGATTTTTTCAGTTTCATAGATTATTTACATTTCATGCGATTTTCATTCAAAAAAATAGACCTTTTAAAAACTTTTTCTTTTCGCCGTAACAAAATCACCCGGTTTACAGGACTATTTCCGACTTACTTTCCAGTTCAAACGCATTGAAAAAACATAGGAAGCGCCCTATTCCGTTGAACAACGCTTGAAAGCCATCCTCTCTTATGGGCGAAGGGGCTTAAAGTATTGGTACACCTGGCATTTTATCATCCCATTGTACAGCTTGCGGCGTTTGTCCGATTTGCGGCCAAAACAAGCTTCAAAATCTTCATCGGGGCTGATGACGGTATAACTCCAGCCCGGTTTTGGCTCGAACACACGGCCCATTATACGATAAAGCTCCTCAGCTTGCCGTACATCGAGCAGGCGCTCCCCGTAGGGAGGGTTGCAAATCACCGTACCACGATCGCCCTCCGCTTGAAAACCGCGCAGGTCTCGCTTTTCTACCTGGATGCGGTTGGCCACACCCGCTTTGGCGGCGTTTGCGCGTGTAAGCTCCAGCGCTTCCCCGTCAATATCATAGGCAAACGCGGCAAACGGCGCATCCCAGCGGATGAGATCCTGCGCGCGCTCGCGTTCCTGCCTCCAAATTTGAGCAGGTATTGCCTCCCATCCCTCGGCGGCAAATCGACGATGCAAACCGGGAGCGATGCGCAGCGCCTGCATAGCCGCCTCTATGGCAATCGTTCCGGAACCACAGCAGGGGTCTATTACCGTGGAATACGGCCTCACCCGTGCAAGGCTTACCATAGCGGCAGCCAGCGTTTCCTTGATTGGGGCACTGTTGCTGTTCTCCCGGTACCCTCGCTTGTGCAGGCCCGCGCCGGTCGCATCCAGCATGACGCTCACTTGGTCTTTAAAGATCAAAAACTGTATTTGGTGGAGAGGGCCGGTTTCTTCAAACCAAGATATCCTTTCGTTTTGTTTTAGGCGTTCCACCACGGCTTTCTTGATGATTGCCTGACAATCAGGAACACTGGAAAGCTTGGAATTAAGGGAACGCCCTTTCACTGGAAAAGCGTCTTTCCGGCCAATCCATGCTTCCCAGGGCAACGCCTTCACCCCTTGGAACAGCTCTTCAAAGCTGTGGGCTTCAAAGGTACCCATCAATACCAAGGCGCGCTCTGCAAAACGGGAGCACAAGTTGGCGCGTGCCAAAATTTCCAATCCGCCGGAAAACAAGACCCTGCCGTTTTGGGCTTGTACTTGTTTGGCCTCCAAAAAACGCAATTCATCTGCAACCAAGCCCTCTACCCCCAACAGACAGGGGCTGACATATTGATATTCCATCCCGTTATCTTCTCCCTTTTCCTATTTTCTGATTTTCTTCCGAAGGTAACCTGCAAATAATAGAAATATTCCAAAACCAAGGCTGCAGGCGTATAAGGAACCTTGCCGGCCGCAAAAAAGGGGACGGAGCAATCCGTCCCCTTGCTGAAATGGGCCTTAATCTTCAGCTACGAAGCTGCAACCTTTTCATGATATGTTTACTCCACTTCCGGCTCCAACAGGCCGTAGGTTCCATCCTTGCGCCGGTATACGACATTAATTTCCCCTGTTGAAGCATTGCGATACATATAAAACTGATGGCCGACCATATTCATCTGCAAGATGGCTTCCTCCGCATCAAGCGGCTTTACCGGGAAATGCTTGGAACGGACAATCTGATATTCCGTTTCTTCCGGCTCTTCCGCAGCAACATCTTCCTGCGCGATGAAATCGTCCAGCACACCGGAGCGAACCTTCTTTTCCAAACGGGTTTTATTCTTACGGATCTGCCGGCCCAACGCGGCAATGACTTCATCCAGGGCGTCGTTCATTTCCAAGGAAGTATTCTCGGCACGATATACCATGCCGCCTTGGCGAATCGTCACTTCTACCGTCTGACGGTTTTTCTCCATGGTAACGGTAACATTGGCGACGGCATCTTCTCCAAAAATCCGGTTGAATTTGGACAGCTTCTTTTCTACAAGTTCTTTAAAATGATTGTGCAGAGTAACTTTTCTGCCGGTAATGGTAATTTTCATATAACCGTCCTCCTTTTTGATTCATACAGGCTGAAATGAATACTGTATTGTATTGATTCATCCATTGCTCATTTATATTATAACACATTATACAAAAAATGGAAAGGGGTTCTGCAAATTTTAAAACCAGCTACCATCCAACTGTCCCAAATCGTGTGCTAAACAACCCGTTTACCGCCGCAGAAAACCATATGAGGCTTGGCAGAAATCTGAAGAGGGTTTTCGCCAAACACACAAAAATCGGCGTCCTTCCCTACACACAGGGACCCCACCCTGTCTGCGATCCCACAGATCACGGCAGGATAAAGGGTGATGGCGCGCAGCGCTTCTTTTTCCTGCATCCCCTCCCGCACGGCAAGCGCCGCACAAAACGGTAAGTACTGAAGAGGGATCACCGGGTGATCCGTGATAATAGCTGCCTGTACGCCGGCCTTGTTGAGGATTCCCGGCGCGGCCGGCGTCAGCTCGCGCAATTCCGGCTTGCTGCGGTCGCAAAGGATCGGGCCGGAAAGCACCTTTGCCCCCTCCTCCCGCAATTCTTCCGCGATCAGATGTCCTTCCGTCCCGTGTACAATCACATATTCAAGGTCAAATTCTTTGGCAATGCGGATCGCAGTGAAAATATCGTCCGCACGGTGCGCATGAAAATGGGCCGGTATTTTTTTCTCCAGCAAAGGAAGCAGCGCTTCGCATTTGGCGTCAAATTCCGGTTCGTCATATTCATCGTCCTGTTCCGACCGCCGTTTTTCCGAAAGGTAGCGCTTCGCTTTGGCGAGCTGCTCCCGGATCAACGCCGCAGTCGCCATCCGCGTATTGGGCATTTGGTTTTTTCCGTGATATACCGATTTGGGATTCTCCCCCAAGGCAAATTTCATTGCAACCGGCGCGCGCAGGACCATTGCATCCACCCGACGGCCATAGGTTTTTATCGCCGTAAGCTGGCCGGCAATCGGGTTAGCGCTTCCCGGCCCGGTGACCACCGTCGTAACGCCGGCAGCCAGGGCTTCGGAAAAACAGCGATCCAGGGGGTTGATTGCGTCCAGGCTGCGAAGATGCGGGGTAACAGGGTCGGTCTCTTCGTTACCGTCGTCCCCCTCAAAATCCAATCCGTCTTCAAACATACCCAAATGGGTGTGCGCGTCCACGAAGCCAGGATAAACCGACTGGC
>CAMMKL010000105.1 GCA_946497265.1 uncultured Clostridia bacterium
CCGAGTACAGGTTCTACCCTCCTCAATGTACCCCCCAAGCCAATGAGAAGAAGGCGAATCGTTTGGATTCGGCTTCTTCTCATTATATGTAAAACGGAAAAACGCTTGCAATGCTTCCGAAAGAATGCTACAATTCAAAAACAGAAAATGAGGAAATAGCCTGCAACGGCCGGAATGCCTTCAAATGGGAGGAAACGCATGAAGCGGTTGGAAGAACGGATTTTACAAGATGGAAACATAAAAGAGGGCAACGTTCTCAAAGTAGACAGCTTTTTGAATCATCAAATGGATATCCGCCTGTTAAATGAAATTGGAAAGGAATTCCGACGCCTTTTTGACGGCTGCCCGGTGACCAAAATATTGACTATTGAGGCCTCTGGGATCGGAATTGCCGCGATAGCCGCCCAGTATTTTGATTTCATTCCAGTAGTGTTTGCGAAAAAGGCAAAATCAAAGAACCTCGACGGGGAACTGCTGACCTCTCAGGTAGTGTCTTTTACAAAAGGAACCGTTTCGGATATTCAGGTGGCAAAAAAGTTCCTCAAGCCGGAGGATACTGTATTGATTATCGACGACTTCCTGGCGCGTGGACAGGCCGTTTTGGGCTTGCTGGATATTGTCAAACAAGCCGGTTGCAAGCTGGCTGGATGTGGAATCGTGATTGAAAAAGGGTTTCAGGATGGAGGCGCTTTCCTGCGAAAAAGAGGCGTCCGCGTGGAATCACTCGCCATTATAGAGAAGATGGAAAATGGTACGATCTGCTTTCGAAAAAATTAAATCGGTGTTCCACTAACTCTAAACGAAATTTTCTTTTTGCGGTCGCCGGGACTACCCCCCATTAAAAAACAAGCCCTAACGTTATCGGTGAATACCTTAAAAGGAAGGATGCGCAAATCCTTCCTTTTTCTATTTGGCGCCGAAAAGGCAAGAGAAACCCCCCAGTTCAACTGGGGGGTCAATAACAACACTTTAGAAAATAAAATAGGTTCCAGCATTAGCTGGAACCTAAAGCAATGCATTTTGGAATAATGAAAAGGTTGCCTGATATAGCCCCTTGTAAGGGGCTTGCGGTGCAAAAAGTGTGATTGATAAATAGTTCGACGCCCCCTTTTGGGGGCTACCACAGGAGATAGGCCCTTATAGGGCCTGTTCAAACCACCCGTTTAACGGGTGGTTTTGATTGAAATGGGAAAGGGCAATAGACGTATCGAAAAAAATCCGAACCCACCGCCAACCGGCATAAGGTTCGGATCTATTGTTGTGGTGGACATTACAGGACTCGAACCTGTGACCCTGCGCACGTCAAGCGCATGCTCTACCAGCTGAGCTAAATGTCCTTTTTTGACTGCTCGACTATTATACATGTTCTTTTTACAAAAATCAACCCCTATTTTAAAAAATGTTACAAAATTGCAATTTGCTTCCTGTTGCGCCAAAGATAGGCTGCGTGGTATACTGAATTTATATCAAAAGGAACCATGAAGAAAAATCAAAAGATAATGTACGATACAGTAGGAATGGAGTGGATACGTGTGTCTGTTGCTTTGGTTTTGGAAGGCGGAGGGACCCGGGGAGCCTATACGGCAGGGGTTTTGGATGTTTTTTTGGAAAATGGGATTGCGTTTCCAAGCGTATATGGAGTATCAGCAGGCGCGTGCAACGCGATGAGCTATATATCCAAACAATATAGACGCAACAAGGTTATCTTCCAAAAATACGTATGCGACAAAAGATACCTCAGCATGGCCAATCTACGTAAAACCGGCTCCCTGTTTGGCTTCGGCTTTATATTTGGGGAAATGTCGCATGAACTGCTTCCCTTCGACTACAAGACCTTTTTTGCCTCTCCGGTTGATTTCCGCGTCGGAGCTACCAATATTGAAACCGGAAAAGCCGTTTTCTTTTCTAAGGAAGACTTAAAAACAAGTATGGATGCGGTGCGCGCTTCGGCTTCCCTTCCCATGGTATCCCCCATTGTGGAATTCAATGGGTATCGTCTGCTCGACGGAGGGGTATCGGATCCCATCCCCGTAGAACAGTCCATGCGGGACGGCAACGAACGAAATGTATTGGTCTTAACCCGCGACGCATCTTACCGCAAGAGTGCCCGTCCGGAGTTTCCCGTACCGGTTATCAAATCTGTTTACCGGAAATACCCCAAGCTGGTAGAAGCGATGACGGCCCGTTCGGAGCGCTACAATAACCAGTTGGAGCTTTGCCGCCGCCTGGAAAGCCAAGGCAAGGCGTTTATCATCCGCCCTTCCAGCCCGGTTTTGACGAGTCGGTATGAAAAGGATCCTGTAAAGCTGATGGAACTTTATTACCGCGGCGTGCGGGATGCCCGCAGAAAGCGGAAAGAACTACAGGAATTTTTACAAGGATAGGTGGCCTAGGACACGCTTTCCAGGGGTGGGGAGCGTGTCTTTTTGGTTGCTCCTATAGAATGTTTGTGCTATAATAACCCCAATGCAGGCATGCGGCCGGCAAAAAGAGCCGGCGCTTAGAAAAACGGTGGAAATGCCGGACGAGCCGCAAGAAGATCAAACAGCCAAAACGGAGCTATGAATGATGATTATATTAGGGATCGACCCCGGATACGCCATTGTAGGATACGGCGCAATCCGCGCGGAATGGGGAAGGTTTGCACCCGTAGGACACGGGGCGATTTTTACCCAAGCGGAAGAGAGCTTTAACCGCCGTCTGGAAATCATTTATGACGGAATGGAGGAGATGCTCCATAAATGTAGGCCGGACGCTTTGGCCATTGAGAAGCTCTATTTTCAAAACAACCAAAAAACGGCCATCGGCGTAGCCGAGGCGCGCGGGGTGATCCTGCTTGCCGCTCAGAAAGCCGGGGTGCCGGTCTATGAATATACGCCGCTTCAGGTAAAAGTGGCGGTAACGGGCTATGGCCAGGCGCACAAACCGCAGGTGATGGAGATGACGCGGCGGCTGTTGAAGCTGGCGGAGGTTCCTAAGCCGGACGATACGGCGGACGCTTTGGCGGTCGCCATTTGCCATGCCCACGCGGCCGGTTCCCAGATGCGGCAGAATTTGTTGCAAGGAAGGTTATAGTATGTTTTACAGCCTAAAAGGGATTTTGATACACACCGAACCGAATATAGCAGTGATTGAATGCGGAGGGGTGGGCTTTAAGTGCCTGACCACGATGAATACCCAGCGAAGCCTTCCCAAACTGGGGGAGAAGGCGACTTTATACACGCATATGAATGTACGGGAAGACGCCATCGATTTGTTTGGCTTTTCTTCCCAGGCGGAAATGAACTGCTTTAAAATGCTTACGGCCGTCACCGGCGTGGGTTCCAAGGTGGGGCTTGCCATCCTTTCCGAACTTTCGCCGGAGCAGGTGGCTATGGCGGTTGCTTCCGGCGACAGCAAAACGCTGACCCGTGCCGCCGGTGTGGGAAACAAGCTGGCCCAGCGCATTATCCTGGAATTGAAAGACAAGTTGAAAAAAATGGGGGCAACACCCGATGCGATGCCGGCGGCGATGGCCGGCGGCGTGATGTCGGCGGCGGGCAATGCCGCCGAGGCGGTGAACGCATTGACGGTGCTGGGTTATACCCCTTCGGACGTCGCGCCCGTGGTGGCGCGGTTTGACAGTTCGCTTCCGGTGGAAGAGCTGATCCGGCTTACCTTAAAAGCCATGGCAGGGAGGTTTTAACCGTTGGATTTTGAATTTGACCTGGAAAATCGAATCGTAGACCCGCAGGATATTCCAGGGGATTCCGACTTGGAAAACCCGCTCCGCCCCAGGAGCCTTGCCGAGTATATTGGGCAGGAAAAGGCCAAGGAGAATTTATCTGTTTTTATTGAAGCTGCCAAGCTGCGCCGGGAATCGCTTGACCATGTCCTGCTGTACGGCCCTCCGGGTTTGGGAAAAACCACATTGGCGGGGATTATCGCCAATGAGCTGCATGTAAATTTGCGCATCACCTCCGGTCCGGCGATTGAAAAACCAGGCGATCTGGCGGCGCTTCTTACCAACCTGAATCCCGGCGACGTCCTTTTTATCGATGAAATCCATCGCTTATCCCGCAGCGTGGAGGAAATCCTCTATCCCGCTATGGAGGACTTTGCGATTGATATTATCACCGGCAAGGGCCAGATGGCGGCTTCTTACCATTTGCCCTTGCCCCGTTTTACCCTGGTGGGGGCGACTACACGGGCGGGCCAGCTCTCCGCTCCATTGCGCGACCGGTTCGGCGTAGTGCTCCGGCTGGAAATGTATACGCCGGAGGAACTGGCCCGAATCGTCACCAGGAGCGCGGCCATCCTGGAAATCCCGGTGGAACAGGAGGGCGCGCTGGAAGTGGCTTCCCGGTCGCGCGGCACGCCCCGTATCGCGAACCGCTTGTTAAAGCGGGTGCGCGACTTCGCACAGGTGATGAGCGACGGCGTCATTACCTATGAGACGGCAAAGGTCGCCCTTGACCGGCTGGAAATTGACGAGCTGGGCCTGGACGGCAACGACCGCCGAATCTTGGAAACCATGATCCGCTATTACAACGGCGGGCCGGTGGGCTTGGAAACGCTGGCCGCCGCCATTGGGGAAGAAGCGGTTACCATTGAGGATGTTTACGAGCCGTATCTGATGCAGATCGGTTTTTTGAGCCGCACCCCGCGCGGGCGCTGCGCCACACATGCCGCGTATCTGCATTTGGGGCTTCAGCCGCCCGGGGCCGCGCCGTCGGCCCAACAGACGCTTTTTTAGGCCTGGCAGGGAATAGGTGACTTTTTATGATGTACTTTCGAAGCGGAAAAATATTGTATTTTTCCTTTACCATTGTCTCTTTGGCTATTATTCTGTGTACTACTTTTTGGGTTCCCACGTTTCGGATCACGCTGATTCTTTTGGAATATATTGTGCTTTTTGGAACCGATCTGCTGATTGCCCTATCCTACAATAAGCGGTTTAACCGTCTGGTACTCTCCTATCAAGAGCACTGCGATCCGGAGCTTTTTCTGGAACAGATGGATTCCTGCTTGCGGCAGTCAAGGGCTTGGTACCGATTTTACCGGGTTGCCCTGATCCATCGCGGTTCCGGTTTGGCGGCGTGTGGACGGTTTGAGGAGGCAATCCTGGATCTTACCACAATTGATCTGGAAAAGCTGTCGCGCCCCCGGTACGCCGCTCATTTAGGGAGCATTCTGGACTGCCTTGCTAAGGCATATTTGTGGGAGGGAGATGATGAATCCGCCGACCAAGCGCTGCATGATTTGGAAGGACTTTCGCAAAATACCGAAGTCCATCCGAACGTACGTCAGGTTCTGCAAAAGAATACCGTTACCCGGCGTTATGAATGGGGGCTGCTCACAGGCAGCGCTCAGGGGGCGGAGGATTACTTTTCGGCGATGCTCCAGATTTCCACTTGTACGCTGGAACGGGTAACATATACGTTTTACCTTGGCTGGGCGCAGCTGCTGAGTGGGAAGAAGGAAGAGGCAGCCCGGAATTTGCAGGCGGTGGCTAAGGGAGCGCCCAAACTGTTTATCGCCCAGCGGGCGCGGGAAATGCTGGCGCAGTGCCGGTCGCCCGTTTCTGGGGATGGTTAACGATTTCAAGAGATGGACCTGCCCCTGAAGCGCAATGAAATATGGTTAAAAAAAGAGGAAATGCAGCAGCGCTTTTTTGCATCGAATTCTCCTGAAAAAGCATATAAATCGGTGTGACCGTTTTATAGAAGGCTCCTCCTTTGGGCAATGCTTAGAGCCTCGTGTGGGATCGTACCCCGCATGGAAAAAACGGAGCCTGGAGGAAAGCAAATGGTAAAACTATTTTTAGAAATGGAGCGATGAAAAATGGGAAGACTGTTTGGAACCGACGGCGCGCGCGGCGTCGCAAACTCTGAACTAACCTGTGAGCTGGCTATGAGCATCGGCCGCGCGGCGGCCATGGTGCTGACCGACGGGGCGCATCGTCATCCTCGCATCCTGATCGGCAAAGACACCCGCATCTCCTCCGATATGCTGGAAGGCGCACTGGTAGCCGGGTTATGCTCGGTGGGTGCGGACGTCATCACATTGGGCGTTATCCCTACCCCGGCCGTGGCCTACCTGGTGGGAAAATACAAGGCGGATGCCGGTATTATGATTTCCGCCTCCCA
The DNA here is from genome assembly GCA_946497265.1 of uncultured Clostridia bacterium. Taxonomy (GTDB): domain Bacteria; phylum Bacillota; class Clostridia; order Oscillospirales; family Acutalibacteraceae; genus CAMMKL01. The sequence goes on from CAMMKL010000105.1 coordinate 6,129, forward strand.
CAATCCGTGTGAATTCAACGGGATCAAGATTTTCAGCGGGGACGGCTACAAGCTGCCGGACGCGCTGGAGGAACAGATCGAAGCCATTGTGCTGGATCACGCCCAGACGCCCCCCGTGCCGACCGGCAGGGACATCGGGCGGGTGACGGCGGCCGACCATGCGGTAAAGGATTATATCGATCACATTAAAAGCACCGTTCCCTTTGCCCTGAACGGGATGAAGGTAGCGATCGACTGCGCCAACGGGGTGGCCTCTCGCACGGCGGAGCGCCTGTTCACCGAACTGGGCGCGGAAGTACATATGATGGCTGACAAGCCGGACGGTGTAAATATCAATGAAGACTGTGGTTCCACCCATATGGAGCATCTGATGCAGTATGTCCGGGAGCACCCCGACCTGAACGCCGGGCTTGCTTTTGACGGCGATGCGGACCGCTTCCTGGCGGTGGACGACCATGGGAATTTTGTAGACGGGGACTACATTATGGCGATCTGCGCCGCCGATATGAAATCCCGCGGCAAGCTGGCGCGCAACACAGCGGTTGGCACCATTATGACGAATATGGGCTTTAACCGCTTTTGTGACGACAACGGGATGCGTTTTGTAGCCACCAAGGTGGGCGACCGGTATGTGCTGGAAGAAATGCTGCTGGAGGAATACAATTTCGGCGGCGAACAGTCCGGCCATATTATTTTCCTGGATTTTGCAACCACCGGCGACGGCCAGCTTACGGCGGCGCAGCTTCTATCCATTTTGAAGCGGCGCAGCGCCAAGTTATCAAGCCTGGCTACCCTGATGAGCCGTTATCCCCAGGTGATGGTCAATGTGACGGTCAGCGCCGAAGGAAAGCTGCGTTTTTACACGGATAACGAAGTAAAAGCGGCGGTGGAACAGGCCAAAAAGGAACTGGGTAAAACGGGTCGTGTGGTGGTCCGCGTATCCGGTACCGAGCCGCTGATCCGCCTTATGGTGGAAGGCGAGGACGAAGAGCAGATCGGCAGGCTGGCGACCGGGCTGGCTGAGCT
>CAMMKL010000106.1 GCA_946497265.1 uncultured Clostridia bacterium
AAAGAAAAACGAAACCGCCGATATAAACGTTCAGGTATAGGGCGGAATCCCCGAAAATATTTCCCGGTGTGTTTAAAAGGGAAAGGATCGGGCGGCATAAGAGAAAACCCGCACCGGTCAGGAATACGCTGAGCGCCAGCACGGAGATCAGGGAGGTGCTGACGGCAGTTTTCATATGGCCATAGCTTTTGGCTCCGAAAAGCTGTGAGATCACGACCGAACAGCCAATATTACATCCGGTTGCCACCGCCATAAAGATCATAGTGACCGGGTAGGAAGCCCCCACCGCCGCCAGGGCGTCTACGCCGATGAACTGGCCGGCTACAATGCTGTCTACAACGTTATAAAGCTGCTGGAATATCACGCTCAGCAACATCGGCATGGAAAACTTCCAAAGAATCTTCGAGGGGGAGCCTTCCGTCATATCGGTAATCATCGATTGCATTCCTTCTTTCCCTTTGTTCGACTGTATTCCTTAGTATACTACAGATTTTATTTGAAAAAACCAAAAAGGACAGAAAAAGTACCGATATATAAAATTTTAGAGAAACGTGGTAAGCGAGCCATACCTTGTGGAAGATTTTTGACCGATTAGAACTACATAGGGGACGGATTAGGAATGCAGCGCGCTGTCTGATTGCCATTCGGAATTTCAAAGAAAGAAAAAACAGCCGGTCCACGCCGGCTGCCGGCGGCTGGACAGGCTGTTTCCATTGATATTGTATAGCTTATTTTGGATAATTGTTATTATTCTTATCCTTTAGCGTTACGTCGTGGTAACCTCCCTCCACGATGGAAGTGGAGGAAACCAGCGTAATCTTTGCATTCTTTTGCAGATCCGGTATGTTAAGCACGCCGCAGTTGCACATGGTGGAACGCACTTTGCTTAAGGAAAGGGTGACATTGTCTTTCAGACTGCCGGCGTAGGGAACATAAGAATCAACGCCCTCTTCAAACGAAAGCTTTTTATCGCCTCCCATATCATAGCGTTGCCAATTGCGCGCACGGCTGGAGCCTTCGCCCCAATACTCTTTCATGTAAGTGCCGTTGATGTTCACGCGGCGGGTCGGGCTTTCGTCAAACCGGGCGAAATAGCGGCCCAGCATGATAAAATCGGCGCCCATGGCAAGGGCCAACGTCATATGGTAATCGTATACGATGCCTCCGTCCGAACAGACGGGCACATAAATGCCGGTTTCTTCAAAATACTCATCGCGCGCCTTGCAGACCTCGATCACAGCAGAGGCTTGGCCGCGTCCGATTCCCTTTTGCTCCCGGGTAATGCAGATAGAGCCGCCGCCGATACCGACCTTGACGAAATCCGCCCCCGCTTTTGCAAGAAATAGGAACCCGTCGCGATCCACCACGTTACCGGCGCCCACCTTTACATCGTCTCCGTATTTGCCGCGGATAAAGGAGATCGTACGTGCCTGCCATTCGGAATACCCTTCTGAAGAATCGATGCACAGCACGTCCGCGCCGGCGTCTACCAGAGCAGGCACACGTTCGGCATAATCGCGCGTATTAATGCCGGCGCCCACAATATAGCGTTTATTGGAATCGAGAAGCTCGTTGGCGTTTTCTTTATGAGAGGAATAGTCTTTGCGGAATACCATGTACTTTAGGTGCTGGTCCTTATCGATCAGCGGCAGGGAATTGAGCTTATGCTCCCAAATGATGTCGTTTGCTTCCTTTAGGGTAGTATCCGCATCGGCGTACACCAATTTGTCAAAGGGTGTCATAAATTCGGCAACCTTTATATCGGTGCTCATACGGGAAACCCGGTAATCCCGGCCGGTGACAATGCCAAGCAGCTTGCCGTGTGCCGTGCCGTCTTCCGTTACCGCCATTGTGGAATGCCCGGTTTTTTCTTTTAGGGCCAGCACGTCGGCCAGGGTGTTTTCCGGCGTCAGGTTGCTGTCGCTGGTGACAAAACCGGCCTTATAGCTTTTCACGCGTGCAACCATTTGCGCTTCACTCTCTATAGACTGAGAACCATAGATAAAGGAAATGCCGCCTTCCTTTGCCAGCGCGATGGCCATACGGTCGTCAGAAACAGACTGCATGATAGCGGAAACCAGCGGGATATTCATCATAATGGAGGATTCTTCCCCCTTTTTAAACTTGACCACCGGCGTGCGCAGGCTTACGTTTGAGGGAATACATTCGGCGGAGGAATATCCGGGGATTAACAGATATTCACCGAAGGTATGGGAAGGTTCTTCAAAATAAAACGCCATATTCATCGCTCCTCTTTTGAAAAAATCTTTTCACTTTATAAGTGATTATATTACCATGAAAAATGTCCAAAAGCAAGGTTTTTATCAGAATTTCGCGACGCTGCCGAAAAGATATCAAAGCGGTGCCCAGGCACTTGACAATAGATGAAAACTAGTGTATAATCTCCGAGGACGTAAAGCTTACAAACTTTACACGACGCTGCAGAAGGAGAAAAAGATATGGCAAAAAATCTTGAGGTTTCTTTCCTTTTGGATTTCTATGGGGAAATGCTCACGGAAAAACAGCGTGAAGTCATTGAATTTTATTACAATGACGACTTGTCTTTGGCGGAAATTGCCGATAACCAGGGGATTACCCGGCAGGGCGTGCGGGATGCCATCAAACGGGCCGAGGCGCTGCTTTTTGAAATGGAAGCGAAGCTCGGCTTGGCTAAGCGTTTCCGAGAAATGCGGGAAGGCCTGACCGCCATTCGCGCCGCGGCTGAAATCATAGACGATTACAACAGCCGGTACGGCTATTCGCGTGAAATACACACAAACGCCATGGCGATTCGCGAGATGGCGGAAAAGCTTAGTAGATAATCACAGATTAAATTTATCTATAAAGAAAGGATGAGGCCGGTGGCATTCGACGGGTTGGCGGAAAAGCTTTCCGCCGCATTTAAGCGGCTGAAGAGCAAAGGCAAGCTTTCGGAATCGGATGTGAAGGAAGCGATGCGCGAAGTGCGCCTGGCGCTGTTGGAGGCGGACGTTAATTATAAAGTAGCGAAAGACTTTACCAAAAAGGTCACCGAACGTTCCGTTGGGGCGGAGGTTATGGAAAGCCTGACGCCCGCGCAGATGGTTATTAAAATAGTAAATGAGGAGCTTACCGAATTAATGGGCGGCAGCAATGCGCGGCTGGCTTCCCCTTCCAAGCCGCCGCTGATCGTCATGCTGTGCGGGTTACAGGGTTCCGGTAAAACGACCCACGCGGGCAAGCTTGCTTTGATGCTGAAAAAACAAGGCCACCGCCCACTGCTTGTGGCCTGTGATATTTACCGCCCCGCGGCGATTACCCAATTGCAGGTCGTAGGCAATCAGGCCGGCGTGCCTGTTTTCGAGATGGGGACCGCCGACCCGGTGGTTATTTCGGAAAAGGCGGTTTCCCACGCCAGAGACTATGGCAACGACATTGTTATTTTAGATACCGCCGGACGGCTGCACATCGACGAAGAGTTGATGAACGAACTCAAGCGCGTCAAGGCGGCGGTACAGCCCCAGGAAATACTCCTGGTAGTGGACGCCATGACCGGACAGGACGCCGTCAACGTAGCGCAAACCTTCCATGATATGCTTAGCATTACAGGAGTAATTCTGACCAAGCTGGATGGCGATACCCGAGGGGGCGCCGCCCTTTCGGTGCGCGCGGTCACCGGTCAACCGATTAAGTTTGCGGGTACAGGCGAAAAGCTCGCCGATTTGGAAGTGTTTCATCCAGACCGCATGGCTTCCCGAATTTTAGGAATGGGCGATATGCTGACCCTGATCGAGGAAGCCCAAAGCAAAATGGATGAAAAAAAAGCCGCCGCAATGGCAAAGAAACTAACCGAAAACAAGATGGATATGAACGACTTGTTGGAACAGTTCCAGCAAGTGCGCCGAATGGGGCCGATCAAGTCGGTGTTATCCCGGTTGCCCGGTATGGAAAAACAAATGCAGGGCGTAGAAATCGACGACCGGCAGATTGACCGTATGGCGGCTATCATCCTTTCTATGACCCCAACCGAAAGGGAAAAACCTGCCATCATCAATCCTTCCCGTAAGCGGCGTATTGCGGCCGGCAGCGGTATGAAGGTGGAAGATGTCAACCGGCTGTTAAAACAGTTTGAGCAAATGCAGAAAATTATGAAGCAGTTCGGTGGAAGGAACGGCAAAGGAAAGCGCCGCCGCATGCCCCCATTTGGCGGGTTGGGCGGCGGAATGGGCGGTTTCCCAATGTAATGCATTCATCCAAATTATTTTGGTGAAGATAGAATTATTTTTTTGGAGGTAAATCAAATGGCAGTAAAAATCAGACTCCGCCGCATGGGCGCGAAGAAGGCTCCTTTCTACCGTATAGTTGTCGCGGATTCCAGATATCCCCGTGACGGACGTTTTATTGAGGAGATCGGTTATTACAATCCGCTGGAGGATCCGGCTGTCGTAAAGGTAGATGCGGAGAAAGCGAAAAAATGGATTGCCAACGGCGCTCAGCCGACCGATACCGTCAAGGCGCTGTTCAAAAAGCACGATGTACTGTAATGTGGAGGTGTCGTACTCTTGAAAGACCTTTTGATCCGCATTGCGCAGGGCTTGGTTGAAAATCCGGACGCCGTCAAGGTGGATGTGGACGAACCCGATGAAGATGGGACGGTCGTTTATCATTTGCATGTGGCGGAAAGCGACATGGGTAGGGTCATCGGGAAGCAGGGCCGTATTGCCAAAGCGATTCGCGTTGTCATGCGTGCTGCCGCTACCAGGAATGATTCCAAAGTTGCAGTGGAAATCGACTAGTTATATGAGGGGCGTATGATTGGATACGCCTCTTTTTTCTAACAGTTTTCCTTCATTTTCCGCTTTTGGGGAGGGGGGTTATTTCAGCCGGCCACAATACGGCCGAATTACCGGAAAAGCATCCGGGCTTTCGGCCTGGGCGTTATGGCTCGGGAATCTGATTTGTATTTATTGATTATAGGATGAACTACCATATATAGAGAAAGGTGGGAGCATTGTGCTGAAGCAATATCTGGAAGCGGGGAAAATAGTCGGTTCGCGTGGCCTGAGAGGAGAGCTGCGGGTGGAACCTTGGTGCGACAGCGCGGAGTTTTTGTGCCGTTTTCGCAAGCTTTACTGGAAGGCGGGCGAAGAAGAAGTACGCGTAAAAACGGCGCGCGTCCATAAAAATATGGCACTGCTGACGCTGGAGGGGATAGAAACCGTGGAGCAGGCCGACCTGCTGCGCGGACGCATCCTTTATCTGGACCGGCACGACTGCCGACTGGAACCTGGGCGTTGCTTTATTCAGGACATGCTTGGCCTAACGGTACTGGACGCCGACAACCAAGCGGTCTGTTACGGCAAGCTGACCGACGTTTATCAAACCGGCGCAAACGATGTTTATGAGGTAACCGGAGAAGACGGGAAACAGTATCTTATCCCGGCGATACCGGACGTTATTATTGGCAAGGAGATCGAACGGGGTCGCCTATTGATTCGCCCACTGGAGGGGCTTTTTGATGAGGATTGACATTATCACCCTGTTTCCGGAGATGTGCGAAGCTGTTATGAACGAAAGTATTATCGGGCGCGCCCAGAAGAGCGGCGCGTTGGAGGTGTATTGTCACCAACTGCGCGATTACACATATGATAAGCATAACCGGGTGGATGACTGTCCTTACGGCGGGGGCAAGGGCATGCTTTTGATGGCCGAGCCGATTGCCGACTGTTATGAGCACATTTGGGCGCAGGCGGGAGCGCGCCCCCATCTGGTGTACATGTCTCCGCAGGGAAGCGTTTTAACCCAGGAGAAGGTCAAAGAGTTGGCGGGCTATGAGAATATCTGCATTTTGTGCGGCCATTACGAAGGGGTAGACGAGCGTGTACTCGAAGAATTTGTGGATGAACAGGTGTCCATTGGCGATTATGTGCTCACCGGCGGGGAACTGCCCGCCCTGATATTGGCGGACGCCATCAGCCGCATGGAACCCGGCGTTTTGGCCGAAGACGTTTGCTTTGAGGAGGAGAGCCACTTTAACGGCCTGTTGGAATACCCCCAATATACCCGCCCGGCCAATTGGCGGGGACGGGAGGTTCCTGAGGTGCTTTTGTCCGGCCACCACGCCCGTATACAGCAGTGGCGGCATGAGGAATCGTTACGCCGTACAGCAGCAAGCCGGCCGGATTTGCTTTCAAAGCTTCGTCTTACTCCTAAAGAAGAGCAAATTGTACAAGAAATCCTTTCAAAAAATGAAAAAAAGGAATAGGTTTTGGTTTTCCAGGCAATACTGCTTGTAGGAGGAATTTGTTGGAAAAGATGGCTGGGCGCATGTGTACTTTTCGTTTCTGAACGTTTTCGAACAACGGAAGTATTTGGCAGAAATTTTCCCTTATCATATGACAGCCTAACGGTTCTGCACTTTGTCCAAAAATTTTCACATATTATAATCTGTTATAGAATAGAATTTTCAAGAATGGGTATTTATATTTGAGCCCATGTTGCAAAAACGAAAAATACAGCCAGTGCGCTACAAAAGTTTTCAACATTTACGTCATCCTGCACAAAGACTAACGTCGGCAGATTCAATCGAATCGTTCATCAATCCAAAAATAGCCAAATTGATTGACGGTGCCGCAAATTGTGATATAATACAATTGTTTTCTGAAATACTTGTTTGTAGGCGAGCAAATCATATTACTTTGATTATGGGAGAGGTTTTCAATGTTTGTGAAAGATGTAATGGTTCAGAATCAGGTAGGGCTGCACGCGCGTCCGGCAACTTTTTTTATTCAGAAGGCGAATGAATTTAAATCTTCGATCTGGGTGGAAAAGGAAGAGAGAAGGGTAAACGCCAAGAGCTTGCTTGGGGTATTATCTTTGGGGATTGTCGGCGGTACCAGCATCCGCATCATTGCAGACGGGGCCGATGAGGAAGAGGCTGTGGAACATTTGGTAAAGCTGGTACAATCCGGTTTTACTGAGTAAGAGTTGTATAAGATCGCAAGCACCGCTGAGGCGGTGCTTTTTTCTTACCTAATATTGTGATCCTACACAGGAGGTTATCGATGGACGACCATATTAAGGCACTGCGCGCAAAAGCGATGGCGCTTCCGCTAACTCCGGGCGTGTATCTGATGCGCGATAAGGCCAGGAATATTATTTATATAGGAAAAGCG
>CAMMKL010000107.1 GCA_946497265.1 uncultured Clostridia bacterium
CAACAAAGAGCTCGTCCAACGGCTGGAACTGCACGGCGGCCGCTCCATCGGTCTGTGCGGGCTGGACGGGCATATGATCACCGCCGGAAAGATGGCAGGGCCGGACGACCTGGGCCTGGTGGGCGACGTCACCGCAGTAAACGCCCAGCCGATTATCGACGCAGCCGAGAAGGGCTATATCCCCGTCGTTTCCACCATTGCGGGCGGAGAAAACGGCGAGGTCTTCAACATCAACGCCGACATTGCCGCGGCACACATCGCAGCCAAGCTGGGCGCGCTCAAGCTCATCTTAATGACCGATATCCGCGGCCTGCTGCGGGATAAAAACGACGAAAGCACCCTCATCCCGGTGGTCAACGTCAGCGACGTGCCCAGCCTGAAGCGGGACGGCATCATTTCGGGCGGGATGATCCCCAAAATCGACTGCTGTGTGGAGGCGGTGCGCCGCGGCGTGGGCCGCGCCCATATCATCGACGGGCGCATCCCTCATTCCATTTTGATCGAACTGTTTTCGGACGAAGGGATCGGCACCATGTTCTGCTGATCCATACTATACAGAAAAAGGTGAACACCATGAGCTTTTCGGATATTCAAAAGAAAGAGGCCGCCAGCCTGATGCCCACCTACGGGCGCTTTCCCGTCGCGTTGGTAAAGGGCAAAGGGGCGGTGGCCGAGGACTGCGAAGGAAAGCAATACATTGATTTTACCAGCGGCATCGGCGTGAACTGCCTGGGCTACTGCGACGACGGCTGGGTGGCTGCGGTCACCCGCCAGGCTGCCACGTTGCAGCATATTTCAAACCTCTACTACAGCGACGTGCAAACCGAACTGGCCGCCCGCTTGTGCGACCTGACCGGCTACAGCAAGGTGTTTTTCTGCAATTCCGGCGCAGAGGCGAACGAATGCGCCATTAAGCTTGCACGCAAATACAGCTGCGAAACATACGGCCCCCAGCGCACCCGGATTGTCACGCTGGAAAATTCCTTCCACGGCCGCACCGTCACCACGTTGGCAGCCACCGGGCAGGAAGCCTTCCACCACTACTTTTATCCGTTTACCGAGGGGTTCTCCTACGCCAAAGCCAATTCGATGGACAGCATCCGTGCCCATGTGGACGAACACACCTGCGCCGTGCTGATTGAACTGGTGCAGGGCGAAGGCGGCGTATGCCCCCTTTCCCCCGCATTTGTGCGGGAGCTGGCCGCCTATTGCAAAGAGCGGGATATCCTACTGCTGGTGGATGAGGTCCAGACCGGCGTGGCCCGCACCGGCACGCTGTACTGCTATGAGCAGTACGGCGTTGTTCCCGACGTGATCACCTCCGCAAAAGGCCTGGGCGGCGGGGTTCCCATCGGCGCCTGCCTGTGTACCGAGGCGCTCGGCGGGGTGCTCTCCGCCGGCCAGCACGGCACCACCTTCGGCGGCAATCCCATTGCCTGCGCGGCGGCGCTTGAGGTGCTGTCCCGCGTTTCTACGCCGGAGTTCCTGGCGGAAGTAACCCAAAAAGGCGAATACCTGCGGCAAAAGCTTGCTTCCCTGCCCGGCGTTGCAGAGGTACGCGCCCGCGGCATGATGATCGGCATCGTCCTACAGAAAGACAACGCCAAGGAGGTCGCCTCCGCCTGCGTGCAGAACGGCCTGCTGGTGCTCACGGCCAAAACCCTTTTGCGCCTGCTGCCGCCGCTGAACATCCGCTATGAGGAAATCGATCGGGGCTTGGAGATTTTGGGCGGCTGTATCGCCAACACCTGATCTAAAAAACAACATGACAAGAATAAAAGGAGGCCCTTTATGAAACACCTGTTAAAGCTCCTCGACCTGACCGGTGAGGAGATCATCGAGATCCTGAACCTGGCCGACCAGCTCAAGTACGAGCTCAAGCACGGCATTGAGCACAAGCATCTGGCGGGCAAAACACTGGGAATGATTTTTGAGAAAGCGTCCACCCGCACCCGCGTTTCCTTCGAAACCGGCATGTATCAGTTGGGGGGGCTGCCGATCTTCCTTTCCGCAAACGATTTGCAGATCGGCCGCGGAGAGCCGGTGCAGGATACCGCCCGCGTCCTTTCCCGTTACTTAAACGGCATCATGATCCGCACCTTTGAGCAGAGCGAGGTGGAGGCCCTGGCGGAATACGGCAGCATCCCGATCATCAACGGCCTGACCGATTTCTGCCACCCCTGCCAAATTTTGGCCGACCTGATGACCATCCGGGAATACAAGGGCAGCCTGGAGGGGTTAAAAATGTGCTTTATCGGCGACGGCAACAACATGATGAATTCCCTCATTGTCGGCTGCCTCAAAGTGGGAATGAAGGTCTCCGTCGCCTGCCCGGAAGGCTATGAGCCGGATCAGCGAGTTTTGGATTTTGCCAAGGAATACGATTGCTTCGAACTGCTCCGCTGCCCCATCGAGGCCGCCAAAGACGCCGACGTGGTCATTACGGACGTGTGGGCTTCCATGGGACAGGAAGAGGAAGCCGCCAAGCGCCGGGTCGCTTTTGACGGGTACCAGATCAACGACAACGTGATGGCAAGCGCCAAGGAAGACGCGATGGTCCTTCACTGCCTGCCGGCTCACCGGGGCGAAGAAATCACGGCCGAGCTCTTCGAGGCCCATGCCGATGAAATATTTGAAGAAGCCGAGAACCGCCTGCACGCCCAAAAAGCGGTTCTGGTCAAGCTGCTGGGCGACCAGAAATAACAGACCGGCAAAACATCAACGGGACGGGAGAAGCGACATCTCCCGTCCCGTTTTTTATCAGGAGATGCGGCCTCGGCGCTCATCCTGTAATGCTTTCAACGTTTATTTGACCACTAGCTCACTCAAATCATTCTGCATAACGTTTCCTATGCAGAAGGGTGCCGGTAGATTTCCGTGTAAGTCAGTTTTCCGCGGATGCGTTCGGATTTCATGAGCGACACGTGCCCCACCGTCATGGCGGTACAAGGCACCGATAGTCGTATAGGGCTTTTGGAAACTACCTGCCGGGCAATGGTAATGTGCGGCCGGAAATCGCGCTTTTCGATCGGGAAGCCTTTGGAACGCAGGGCGTCCTGTAGGCGAAGCGCATAGCGGGTAAGCGCCGGATTCTCTTCTATGCCGACCCACCACAGGTCGCCGAACCGCCCCGCCCCTCCGACCGACAACATAAGCGGCAGCGGCGGATCCGCTTCCCGGATCGCCTCGCGGATCGGCGCGACACGGGTGGATTCCCCAATGAAAGCTAACGTCAAATGCAGGTTTTCCGGACGTGTCAGGTTGGCGGAAACGGCTTGGCTTTTCAGCTGCTGCATGGCGCTATACAATCGTTCTTTTACAGGCTCGGAAAAATGCATGGCGATAAATAGACGCATAAAAGGCTCCTTTCTCATCGATGATAGCAACGCCTACTCGGGGCTTTCGGGAGGATTGCCGCCGGTTGGTATAGGCGGCTTTTGTTTCGGCCTGTCTCCCAGCCTTCGTGATAATGGCCGAAAATCCATCGCCCCGCCCGGCCCCATTTCATAAAGCCGGCGGGCATGTCCGGGTTTCCTATGTCCCCTGTGCATCCCCGGTATCGCTTCTTATAATCAAAAAAGAGGCGCCGCATCGTATCCCGATGGGGCGCCTCTCCTGATTCCATAACAGATACCGCCTGGCCATTCGGCTTTTGTCATTTCAGCATAACGACCGCCTGGCTGCCCATTGCGTTGTAACGGCTTTCCGCCAGGCTTTTTTCATAGGCTACCACGCCGTTGCTTGCATAGGGATCGTTGAAATAATAATACTTGCTGTCATACCCCACCAATACCAGACAATGTTCGCTGCGCTTCCAGGTGAATTCCTGGCCGTTGTCTAAAATCCATTGGGTGCCCGAGGTCGGGGCGCGCATCCCGATGGTCGCCCACACCAGGACGGGCGTGCCGTTTTTGACATAGGTTTGCGCGAGTTCCGCCAGAGTCGGCCCTCCCACCTCTTTGACCTCCATCTCTCCCCCGGTGATCTTCTGCAACGCTTCCACAATCACCGGCGCGTAGCAGCCGTAGCCGTGAATGGAATAGGGGTTGCCGATAAACGCCTCGGTGGGATGCGGGCCATGCAGCTCCCCATCGTCGCCCAGCGTAAGCTCGCCGCGGGTAAGGTAATTATCAATATAACTGTCCGGTGTGATGGAATATCCATAGTATTGCAACAGCATGATGGAACTGATGATCTCGCATCCGGTCGGGAGCACGCCCTCCTGGCTCATATAAGGGACATCCAGTTTGAACACCTCTCCCTGTTCCTGCTTTTGCGCAGCTTCCTCAGCAGCTTGCTGCGCTTCTTTCGCGGCCCTCTCCGCCGCTTCCCTTTCCGCCCGTTCCTCCTCCTGCCGTTTGGCTTCCAGTTCTTTCAGGGTCTGTATCCCCGCTTCCGCGTTTTCCAAAAGCTCCAGATTGGTAACGCCCGCCTTTACCCGTTCGGAAGCCGCCTCATACTGCGCCCGGATCTCCTGTACCGTATCCTCTTTGTCCAGGGAAACGTCCCCGATCCCGTCGATGGCGTCAATCAGCGCCTGAATTTGCCGGTTGATTTCTTCCTCCCCGGCAACCAGCTCCGCCAGCTTGCTTTCGGCTTCGGCCAACACCTGGTAATTTGTCACAAGCGCTTTCACCGGGTCGGAGGCTTTGTCGTACTGGGCGCGCGCCGCTTCGATCTGCTCCTGTTTCTCCAGCGTAACCTCGCCAAGCGCGGCGATGGCCTCTGAAATGGCCTGCGCCTTCTGATTCCAGCCGGCCCAGCGTTCCCGGTCGCCGCGCAAGTCCTCCAGCTTAGCGGTTACCTCCTCGTTGCTGCCTATTTGGCAAAACCGCTCCAGAACCGCAATTGCGGCGTCATAATCGCGGTTGCGCTCATAGATAGCGGCAAGCTGCAAGTAATGTTCGGGCTGATCCGGATATTGTTCTATCGCCTCGTACAACAGCCCAGCCGCTGCGCCAAAATTACCTTGCTTCATATATTGTTCCAGCTTTGCCTGCCGTGCGGCGTCTTCATCGACTGTAGCGACGGCGGGTACGCTCTTTGCCGGAATCAGCCAAAAACCGCAGGCAATTGCCACCCCCAGCAGGAGGCCTGCAACCGCCAAAACCACCCGCTTATTTTTTCGCGGGTTCCGTACTTTTTCGCGGTACCGGAGTCTGTTTGCGCTCTGTTTTTTGGGGCCGTTTTCGGGGGAATGTTTCCTATCCATCATTTTATGCTCTCCTAACCAGCTTCTATTCCAATAAATTGTAAAACAAGATATTTCTAATAAGATGCTTACTTATTTACATATTATAACAAGATATAAATGGAAAAACAACCGTTTCCGCAAAGAATTCTTATATAGAAATTATATCTTACCTTATATGATCAAAAAAGAAGCTACCAGATATAACTGGAAGCTTCTTTTTGTAATACACCACTTATATATTACTCTTTGTTAAAGCTGACGGCATAGCTTTCAATCGCATTTTGGATAATCTCCACCGCCTCCGCTACGCCCTTGACTTCATCCACCGCAGTTTCTTTGTTCTCAAGCGCCTTATACACCGTAAAGAAGTGGGACATCTCATCAAAAAGGTGCTTGGGAAGCTGGCTGATGTCGGTATAGCTGTTATAGGTGGGGTCGCTGAAGGGGATCGCAATGATTTTTTCGTCATACCGGCCGTTATCGATCATCGAAATCACGCCGATGGGATAGCACTTGATTAAGGTCATGGGATAGATGGTTTCGCTGCACAGGACCAACACGTCAAGCGGGTCGAGGTCGTCGGCGTAGGTGCGCGGGATAAACCCGTAATTTGCCGGATAATGGGTGGAGGTATGCAGAATACGGTCCAGTTTTAAAAGACCGGTTTGCTTGTCCAGCTCGTATTTGGCCTTGCTCCCTTTGGGAATCTCAATCACAACCAAAAAGCTTTCAGGCGTTATGCGCGAGGAATCAATGTCATGCCAAATGTTCATCTGTTCCCACTCCTTTTCCATGTTCAGCCTTATACAGCTCACGGGAATTCCCGCACGATTTCCTCCGCCTGCGCCTTGCGCGCGTCGGCCTCTTCGCCGGTAGCGGAGTCTTTATAAAACATCAGGTATTTCTCATTATCGGAAAGGCAGGCCGGTACCGGGTCGTAGGTATCCAGCACCGTAACCTGGTTTGTTTCCTTCGCCTCGGCAATGCATCTTTTGGAGACGTCGGTCAAACCGTCGGGATCGTATTGGTAGAGCTCAATGCTCAGCCCTCCGTTTACAAAACGGTAGCCCTCAAACGCGCCGATAAAATCCGCGCGCATCGGAGCGCCCGCCCCGGCGATAAACCCGGCGTCCGTCAGCTTCTGGATCAAGCCGGCAAGGTCTTCGGTATAATCCTTGTTCACAGGGGGCTCGCTTACCTGCGAAGAAACGGTTTCCTCGGCAGGGGCGGAACTGGTGCTCAGGTCGCCCGCCCCGCAAGACGCCAACGTAGCCACTAAGCACGCCGCTACTACTATAAGTAAATATCTCTTCATATTATCCTCCTGGTAATTTAATGCTCACTTTTATTTGGTCATCGTAAATGCTATTATAGCGTATTTCCCCCACAAGCGCAAGGCAAGGGGGAAAACTTTTTGGAATCGGGTCCCTCCTATTGATTCCGCAGGAGTAAAAGGGTACAATAGGGCTTGAAAAGAGCGAGGGAACGGAGACGGCTATGTATTCCCTCGAAAAAAGGAGGAAACCATCATGGCACAAACCAAAGAACGCATTCTGACGTACCCTTCCATTACCGCGGATCTGGTAAGGGACGCCATCGACAACGCGGTGCAGCAGGTACGCGCAGGGCTGCCGCAGTTTACAGAACTGTTTCCCGATAACAGCAGCAAAAACCAATTTTATCCGCCGGTACCAAACGAGGATTGGACCAACGGGTTTTGGACCGGCGAGATCTGGCTTGCCTATGAACATACCAAAGAGGCCTGCTTCCAAAAAGCCGGGGATATCCAAGTGGAAAGCTTTTTAAAGCGGATTCAGGACCGTGTGGTTGTGGACCATCACGATATGGGCTTTCTCTACACCCCTTCCTGCGTTGCCGCTTACAAGCTTACCGGAAACGAAACGGCAAAAAAAGCCGCGCTGCTCGCGGCGGACAACCTGGTTTCCCGTTTCCAGG
>CAMMKL010000108.1 GCA_946497265.1 uncultured Clostridia bacterium
ACCATGTCTATTTTTATGAAATTTTATTTTTGCGAAATTTATTATACGTCATCATCTTTTTTTATGTTACTATCCATCATACGAATAGAAATTTTGCTGAATCCCCATACAAAAGGTCGTAACGGATGTGGCCAATCTTAAGTTTCAAGTGCAATGGTATCATCTTGCGGCTTTCTTTGGCCTCTATAACGGCGTGATTTTAGAATGGACCTTTGATAACTTCCCTGTTCTGTTATAAAGCCTGCGATAAAGCCCCTTAGACGAACAGAGAATTCCCGACGCCAAAATAAAAAACCACCAGCCCTATTCAGAGAAGAACTGGTGGTATAAGAATTTTTGTGTCTATTAACTTTTGGCTGCTTCCCCCCAGTCTCAAGCGCGGAAAACAGCCGGATGATCTTATTGCACCATGGCGGCCATTTCATCCGCAATGGCTTTGGTCGCGGCGGAGGCCGCCTCTTCATGTTCCCCTACAGAGGTGACGTAAACCTTGATCTTAGGCTCGGTACCGGAAGGGCGCACAATCGCACCCGCCCCTCCTTCCAACGAGTAGGAAAGCACATTGGACTTCGGGAGCTTGATTTCGGTCTTTTCGCCGGTCGAGAGATCGACCGCCTCGGATTGAAGGTAATCGGCCCTGCGTACCACCCGGTGCCCCGCAATACAGGCCGGCGGATTGTTTCGCAGGTTTTCCATGACTTGTTTCATCTTTTCCATCCCGGCCGCGCCTTCAAAGGCAAAGTTCAGGGTGGTGTTCTGGTAGTATCCAAATTCGGCGTACAGCTCGTTCATAACGTCGGAGAGCAGTTTTCCCTGCTTGCGGTAGTAGGCAGCCATTTCACAGATCAGCATCGAAGCCACAACAGCGTCTTTATCGCGCACATAGGTACCCGCCAGATAACCGTAGCTCTCTTCAAAACCGAATACATAACGTTCGGCTTCCCCGGCCTTTTCCAAACCTAGGATCTGCTCACCGATGTATTTAAAACCGGTCAATACGTTGCGCAGCTCACAATGGTACTTCTCACAGATACGCGCTACCATCTCGCTGGTTACGATGGTTTTGACGGCCACCGGGTTTTGGGGCAGGGTGCCGTTCTGCGTGCGGCAGGACAGAATGTAGTTCATAAGCATCACGCCGGTTTCATTGCCGGACATCAGGCGGTAACGGTCGCCTTCCTTCACAGCGATCCCCACGCGGTCGCTGTCCGGGTCGGTGGCAAGCACCAAATCGGGCTTTACCTCTTTCGCAAGCTTTAAGGCGAGTTCCAGCGCCTCGCGGAATTCCGGGTTGGGATACGGGCAGGTGGGGAAGTTGCCGTCCGGCATCTCCTGTTCCGGTACAACGGTTACATCGGAAACGCCGATCCGGTCTAAAATTTTGCGCACCAGCTTGTTGCCGGCCCCATTTAACGGGGTGTAGACGATCTTAAGGCCCGCGTCGGCAGCGATTCCGGGATTGATGGCTTGCTTTTGGACGTTATTGAGATAGTCTTCCAAAAGCTCTTCCCGGAAATAGGAAATCTGCCCGCTTTGTAGGCCCTCTTCAAATCCCGCCAGCTTTACGCCGTTAAACAAATCGACCTTTTGGATGCAGGCGTATACGTCGCCTGCGGCGACGTCGGTCATCTGGCAGCCGTCGCTTCCGTAGCATTTATAGCCGTTGTATTTGGCAGGGTTATGGCTTGCCGTAATCATAATGCCCGCCTGGCATCCTAAACGGCGCACCGCGAAGGAAAGCAAAGGGGTGGGCTGCAGCTCGGCAGCCAGATAGGCTTTTACACCGTTTGCAGCCAGCACGCGGGCAGCCTCCTTAGCAAAATAATTTGCCTTGATGCGCGAATCGAAAGCGATTGCTATGGCCGGTGCGTCATAACGGGAGTTCAGGTAATCGGCCAGGCCCTGTGTGGTCTGGCGGACGGTATATATATTCATACGGTTGGTACCCGCCCCGATCACACCGCGCAGGCCTGCGGTTCCAAATTCCAATTCGCGGTAAAAGCGGTCGTAAATCTCATCTTCCTTGCCGGTGATGGCTTTTAATTCTTCCATCAGATCCGCGTCGTCCACTGCGCGGTTGAGCCAAAGCTCATAAAGTTCTTTGACGGACATGGCAAATCAAATCCTTTCCTATCCAATAATTCGTAGCGCCGCACACGTGATATATGTACTGTTTGTATTTTAGCACAAGCCTTACATAGTTTCAATCGAAATTCCTGCAAAATAGGGAACGGTTGCGTGGCCGGAGGAACGGGGCCGCGTCAAAAAACCGCGGACCCCACAAACAGGGTGAAATAGCCAATAGATTGTAGACACAAAATTCAACTAAACCACCGATTGCAACGAACCAGGGCCCGCGGGTTTACAATAGGCCTACCATCCCGGAAACGGCAAAAATCCATGGCGGCACCAGCGTTCACAACAGGAATAACGCCGTTATCGGAAAGCACATAACCGCATAGGCCGCTGCTTCCCATTGATACCGGGCCAACATGGCGAGGTATTCCCGGATAAAAGCGCTTGGCCAATAATAGGCTGCCGTGCGGCACCCAGCTCCCCGGGCGTTTCCCAAACCGACCCTGCGGGCGTGCATACCGGAACGCACCACATGAAAATCATTGGTAACAAACAGGCATCGGTAGTCCTCTTTATGTGCATCCATAATCCGTTTGGAATATTTCATATTTTCAAAGGTATTGACCGAACGGTCTTCCATCAAAATCATTTCTCGTTTAACGCCTTTTTCTTTCAGGTAATCCCGCATAGCTGCCGCCTCGGGAACCTCTTCGTCCGCCCCCTGGCCGCCGGATACCACAAGCCTGGCCTGCCGGCCGCCTTTGTCATAATAAGTAAGCGCCTTGTCCAGCCGCCGGGCCAGCAGGGGGGTAACCCGTTTCCCGCACAAGCCGGCGCCCAGCACCACAATAAAGTCGTAACGGCCCCGTTTGGGTACAAGAAGGCATACTATAGTATAAAGGGAAAACGCAACAAAGAAAACGGTCAGATATAAAAACAGCAAATGAATATAGGCAAATATGCAAAAGCCCAACGTACCCGGCTTGCGAAGGGTCACGTATGCATCCGCAACGGACAGGATCGGAATAATAAATCCGAACAAAAGGCACAACAGGTGTTTGGGCTTTCTCCCTTCCTTTCGAAGCATAAACGCGCCGTTGTAAAGGAGCAGTATTGATATTATTGCCATGCATACCGGTATACACCCGCACATAAGCAAGAACATGCCCCTTTTTACCGAGATGGAGGGAATATCGGACGCTGCCGCAAGATACAAAAACAGCAAGCCAAAAAAAAGGCTGAGCGCACTTCGGAACGCCCACCGATCCACGTATAGCAGCACACCGCAGGTCAAAAGGCACAATGTACCCAAAAGCCACAGCATGGGTTTCTCCCCTTTCGCTTTATACTTCCCTTCCTAAGTGCAGAATCGTTTTCCCAAACAGGCGGCGTACCTTCTGAGGCAACCGCGCACATCTAACGGATGAATTCTATCGCCTTATCCACAAACAATGTTCCATCCAGGTGGTCCAGCTCGTGACACAGGCATTTCGCCAGATCCCCCTCGCCGGTCAAGGTGGTTTCCTCGCCCTTTTCATTCAGGAAACACCGTCACCCTTCGAGGCCGTATGGTCTTACCCCACCGGTTAGGAAAACTCAGGCAGCCCTCAATGCATTCCTGGGTCCCGGCTTGTGCAACGATCTCCGGATTGATCAATTTCATAAGCCCTTCTCCCATGTCGATCACCGCAAGACGTTTGAGGACGCCCACCTGGTTTGCTGCAAGTCCAGCACCGTTACCAGTATGATACATGGTTTCCGCCATATCGTCCAGCAGTTGGAGAATGTGGTTGTCCACCGCCTCCACCTTTCTGCATTTTTTACGGAGCACTTCATCATCATACATCCGTATTTGCCTAATTGCCAATACCGTCACCCTCGTTCTCATTGATATTATGTTCCTTTTTAAAAAAGCCAAACAGCTTTTTCAGGCTGGGGAATGTCCTATTCCCGGAAATCCCCTTGCTTTTAACGTTTCTCTGTCTCTATTCTTATTTAAACTTCCATCTCCTTTTTGAAAGCATACCACGAAAGAGAACGGTTGCCTAGACTTAACCTCATTTTTTAACCGCCTAAACAGGTAAGCTAGCGCTAAATTTGCCATCACAGCCCCAGCAGGTTCTCTTTACTATTTAAAATGATTTGAACGCATAAAAAAGCGGAGCCTCAACGTGATGTTGAGGCCCCTTATAAAGAAAAATGGAAAAGATAGAAGGCATTTTTAATATTACGCAAACTGCGCAATACCGGCGTTTCATAGTTTATATTATAAATACAAGGCTAAGACGCATACTTTTACGTAGGTCAAAACGCGTTGTTTTTGAATTAACTGCATAGTTCAGACGCTCTTTTATTGGTAATTATCCCTTTGTTGAGTTTATCATAACAGATATCTTTGCATTTGTAAATCAAAATAAACGAATAAATTATAAAAATACGAAAAGTTCACACGTTTCCAGCATTTTTTTTGATTCATGGACCAACAAAAGCGGAAGGTAAGCCTCGCTTTGCCCATACAGACGGACCGAGCATGCTCAGAACCGTTTAACAGTTTCCATTGCCTCAGTAAGCTATGGATATTACTATGGATATTACTATGAGATGCATCCCCCTTTTTCGGTTCTCTTGTGATGCCGGCTGCTTTGCCGAAAACTTTTACCTGCTATTGTTTTCCCGTTGTGTCAAACCCGGTTGAATGCAAATAGAATGCGGTAACGCAAAAGACGTGTATTGCATATAAACAACACACGTCTTCTGTTTGATGCCCTCTTCCCGGCAACGATTTTTTTAAATAAACCATTTCCCATTTACCGTAATGGAAGTTTCTCTGGAGATTTGCCATCCAGATAATCATCCACTACATCGACGAGCTGGCCGGGTCTGAGTTGCCCTTTCATCATCTGTTCGGTTAAAAGACTAATTTCAGCCTGGTTTTCCGTAATTCCATATACTGCGGAAATTTCAGGGTTTTCACAGTGCGACTGCCTGATTTCGATGCCAAAGCCACGTTTGTTTTTTAGCGTGTAATAAGTAAGCAAAGATCCGGATTTTTCGTCAGTACAAACTTCACCCATATAATACCGCATAAACCTTTTGTACCTCCATAAGTAAAATTTTTGTGTGTTTTGTGAAAATATACCACTTAGTTTTATTTTATTACTAATTAGAAAAAATTTCAATTGTCAAATCTGTAAAACCCTTTGAAAGAATTTTTTACAAAATTGCAATGTAATCGGCTATTGTCATATAATTCGACAATTATTTTTGTGTTCTTGGTCATTAATAATAAAACTTTACAAATTTTATATTATAAAAATCACATGCCAAAATATCGTCGGTTTCTGTCTCGTTGATCAAAATATAATTGATCCCCACGGCCAGAAGGATGCCCATTTTATCGACCAGAGTATTGGTCCCCACTAAGAACTGGACCATTACGATGCGGCCAATTTGAGTCCTTAGAAAACCATTCATGTACTGCAGGCTTTCGGAAGGAATGGAAACCGGCTGGGAAGAGGGAGGGATAGCAGCCATCGTCCCCGGCTGAGGGCCAGAAGAAGGTCCCGGCGGGACTCTGGTCAAATCCGGGGAGCCGGTACCGCTGATAGACCCGCCCGGGACAGTTCCTTGGAGTTCGTTGAGCGTAGGGGCATTCGATGTCAGGGGCTGGGCGGGGTATTGCATACCGGGGGAATTGATGGCACCGTTTAACAGATAAGGGAGCTGCTGCGCCCCGCTTTGCTGCAATTGCATGCGCTGCTGCTGTCGCTCCTGCGCGGTTAGGAAATTGTAGCTGGCAATATCTTCAAGGGAAGGAAGGTTTGGGTTTTGCGGGATGTTGGAAAAATCAATGCCTTCGGGGACAGTGCCCGCAGAGGTAGGGGGAGGGGAAGGCTGCGTTTGGGCGGGGACGGCCTCCGGTTCTTCCTCGTACAAAACGGGGTCTTGCGCGTCGTTGTTGGGTCCGGCACCGGAAGCTGCACAGGGGGGGATGCCGTACATCGCGGCGGGGTCGAGTATGTTCTTCTTTTCCATAGATATGCCTCCTTAAAATTATGTGTTCAGATATTTCTCTGTTGGGCGGTAAAAGCAATGCTGATTGATGCGGTTAAAGGCTACGCCGATTCCTCCCGGAGGAAAATAAGTTGGGCAGGCTGTGGTAGGCGGGGAATAAGGATTGTAAAAGAAAAGGCATTCGGCTACCGGGGTGAAAACATTTCCCGACATAATCCAGTCGGCAATTTGATAATGTTCTTCAGATGGGTCCATATTCCAGATATTTTGGGCGTTGTATTGGCCTCCAACTGCATCGCGCATACAGACAAATTGGCCCGGCTGCTCAATGATATTCCGAATATTCCCCCCTTGGCTGACGCGGGCGAACTCACCGTAAGGGACCTGCGCGCGGTTTCCCACCACGGAAGCAACCGCCCGCATCCCGTCGTCGCCTTCTCCCCCGGCTTCGCATTGAATCAGGCGGGCAAACAGCTCTCGAGTTGTGTAGGGCATTAAATCACCAGCTTTGTAAAATTATCTTCACGTCAGTATATGCAGGAGGAGCGTTTTGTGTTTGCATGCAGGATTTTAGCAGAAGAAATACCCGTTATATGCAAAGCTAACCGCCACCAATGAGAAAAAGCTTGACTTTTCTGCGGCAAGAACTTAAAATAAAACAGTATCTAAAAAAGGGATGGGTTTTTAAGTACGTCCCGCCGAATATGGAAGCGTATCGAAGTGGTCATAACGGGCCTGACTCGAAATCTTGCGGGGAGTTGTCCGTTTCGTCCAGCCAGAACCTTGTAACCATGCGGGTTTTACACGGTTCGAAAAACTAAATATTTTGCTGTTCTTTCCGTCAGTTCTTTCCAAAGCCCTTTTTCACCGAAAAAAGGCAGGAAAAAACGGCGGGCTGACATATACGGAGACGTATCGAAGTGGTCATAACGAGAACGACTCGAAAACGAATGCCCTTTTTGGAAGCTCACCTCTGAAAAAACTTGATTTTACGGGGCTTTTCGGCTATCATTGAAAAGTAAATATCCCTTAGTTCTCTCCATCAGTTCTCTC
>CAMMKL010000109.1 GCA_946497265.1 uncultured Clostridia bacterium
AAGGAGATGTTGTTACCGTAACGGCTTCCGATGTAGAAACAGAACTCATCAAACTAAAAAACAAAGATTTCTATGAAATATTACACGAAAAACTATCGGAGAGGAGAATTTAAAGGTGAAGGCAAGAAGACATTCTAAGATTTTGGAGCTCATTCAGGAAAACAGTATAGACACGCAAGAGGAACTGTTGCGCCGCTTGCGCGGCGAAGGGTTCGACGTGACGCAGGCTACGGTTTCTAGGGATATTAAGGAACTGCGCTTGGTAAAAACGCTTTCCGATTCGGGAAAATACCGTTATTCCACAGGAAAAAAAGAATCGTCGGACATATCCGCCAAATTCTACACCTTATTCTCCAACTCTGTATTAAAGCTGGATTTTGCCGGAAATATAGTGGTAGTCAAATGCATCAACGGCATGGCTCAGGGAGTCTGTGCCGCAATGGATTCCATCCATTGGGATACCATTGTCGGTACGCTGGCGGGTGACGATACTATTTTTATTGTCGTACGAAGCGAAAGCAACGCAATTTCCTTGGTTTCGGAACTGAAAAAGTTGATTCACAAGCCACGGTAACTTTCTTGTTGAAAGCGGAAAGAAAGGGGTGCAAAAGGTGCTTTCCCAACTTTACATCGAAAATGTTGCAGTAATTGAAAAATCGGAGATCCATTTCAATGCGGGATTGAATGTGCTTACAGGAGAAACGGGTGCGGGAAAGTCGATTGTAATCGACGCGATCCATACGATTCTTGGGCAGCGGGCCTCCCGTGATATGATCCGTACCGGAAGCCCTTCCGCTTTTGTCAGCGCTTCTTTTACCGGCCTTTCACAGCCATTTTGCGAATTCCTAACAGAACTGGGATACGCAGCGGAAGAGGGCACGCTTTTTTTGCAGCGCTCAGTCAGTATAGAAGGAAAAGGAAGTTGCCGCATAAACGGCAGGCCCGCTCCGGTATCGGTGTTAAAGGAAATCGGCCTGCGATTGATCAATATCCATGGACAAAATGAAAGCTACGCCCTGCTTTCTCCGGAACGCCACATTGCCTATCTGGATGGTTTTGGAAACAATTCGACACTTTTGGAGGAATACCGGAAGCAATATCTGGCGATGTGTGCCGTCAGGCGCGAGCTGCGGGCGCTTACGCTGGACGACTCTGAAAAAATGCGCCGCATGGATTTGCTGCAATTTCAAATAGAGGAACTTACCAATGCGCAGATTTGTATAGGGGAACAGGAAGCGCTTCAGGAAAAAAAGATCCGCTATGCAAACAGTGGGAAGATTGCATCCTCCCTACAGGAGGCAATTTCGGCTATCAGCGGGGAAGATGAGGGCTTCCCCGGAGCGCAGCAGGCTTTGGAGACGGCCTCCCGTTGCATGCAGGAGGCCGCGCGGTACGACAACCGCCTGGCCGATCTTGCTTCCCGCCTGGTGGGGTTTACCTACGATTTGGACGATTGTACCCGGGAAATGCGTGATGCTGGTAACGGAATAGAGTTTGATCCGGCTGAATTAGAGCAGGTGGAGCGCAGGCTGGATGAATTGTACCGGCTGGAGCGTAAATACGGTAAAACAGAGGAAGAAATGTTGGAGTATTTGGCAAATGCGGAAGCGGAGCTTGCAAACATTGCTTTTTCAGAGCAGCGAAGGGAAAGCTTAGAGCAGGACTATCAACGATGCAGAGAAGAGGCGGAGCGATTGGCGCGGGAGCTTTCGGAAACCAGGCGCCAAACAGCGAAACTTTTCTCCAAACGGGTGCAAGAGGAGCTTGCTTTTTTGGATATGCCCCACGTACGGCTGCAAGTGGAACAGAAGCGTTGCCCATTGAATGAAACGGGAGGGGATGAGATCCAGTTTTTGATTTCTACCAATCCGGGAGAGCCCCCGAAGCCGCTTGCTAAAATCGCTTCCGGCGGTGAGCTTTCGCGTATGATGCTGGCCATTAAAAATGTATTGGCGGATTCGGACCAGATTGATACCCTGATCTTTGACGAGGTGGATACCGGAATCAGCGGCAGCGCGGCACAGAAAGTAGGGCTAAAGCTAAAGGAAGTTTCCCGAAACCGTCAGGTAATCTGCGTGACCCATTCGGCCCAAATAGCAGCTCTGGCGGACGAACATCTTTTGATACAAAAGAAGGTGAGGGACGGCCGCACCTTTACGGCGGTATTTCCACTGGATTTCGAAGGAAGGAAACGCGAGATCGCACGGATTATCGGAGGAGTCAAGATTACCGGCCTAACGCTGGAAAGTGCCCGTGAAATGCTTGAAATGGCTGGATTCCGGGGAGAAAAGGCTTGACAAGGGGCCAAAGATTGCTTATAATGCATATCAATGGCAGTGACAAGAAGAAGTAAACGGTTTACCCTGCTGCAGAGAGCCCGCGGCTGGTGGAAGCGGGTGCAGGAAATGGTTGAAATACATCTTTGAGCCGTCCGGCTGAACCGATTGTAAGTAGGCTTGACCGTGTGCGCACGTTACAGCGCTAGGGTATGTATGTACCCGTGAGGCCGCCGCCGCGAGGCTGCGGTGAACTGAGGTGGTACCGCGGAACTTTCCGCCCTCTGCAAGGAATGATGCAGGGGGCTTTTTATTTGCTCCCTGGAAGAAAGACAGGAGGACAATAAAAATGGGTGTGTATGATGAACTGAAAGCAAGAGGGCTGATTGCCCAGATGACGGATGAAGAAAAGGTGCGGGATTTGCTGAACAACGGCAAAACCAGCTTTTACATCGGGTTTGATCCCACGGCGGACAGCCTGCACGTGGGACATTTCGTACAAGTTATGGTCATGTCCCACATGCAAAAAGCAGGGCATTTGCCCATCGCCTTGTTTGGAGGAGGTACCGGAATGGTGGGGGATCCTTCCGGCAAAAGCGAAATGCGCAAAATGCTCACCCGTGAGGAGATAGAGCACAATATCGCGTGTTTTCAAAAGCAGATGTCCCGCCTGATTGATTTTTCCGAGGGCAAGGCCATGATGGTCAACAATGCGGATTGGCTGTTGAACCTGAATTATATTGAATTTCTGCGAGAAGTCGGCGTCCATTTTTCCGTTAACCGGATGCTGACCTTTGAATGCTATAAACAGCGCTTGGAGAGAGGGCTATCTTTCTTTGAACTGAATTATATGCTGATGCAGAGCTATGACTTTTTGGTGCTTAACCGGAAATACAATTGCCGGTTGGAGCTGGGCGGCGACGACCAGTGGAGCAATATCATCGGCGGTGTGGAATTGATCCGCCGCGCCGAGCAAAAAGACGCTTACGGCATGACGTTTACCCTGTTGACTACCAGCGACGGGCGGAAAATGGGCAAAACGGAAAAAGGCGCCGTGTGGCTGGATCCGGAAAAGACAAGCCCCTACGAGTTCTACCAATATTGGAGGAATGTGGCGGATGCCGACGTGATCCGTTGCTTAAAGATTCTGACTTTCCTTCCTCTTTCTGAAATAGAAGAACTTGCCAAGCTGGAGGGCAGCGGGTTGAATAAGGCAAAAGAGATCTTGGCGTATGAGGTGACCAAGCTCATACACGGGGAAGAGGAAGCGGTTAAAGCACAGGATGCCGCCCGCGCGCTGTTCGGCAAGGGGGCCAATACCGAAAATATGCCGTCCACCGAACTGTCCCAGACGGATTTTGCCGATGGAAAGATCGCGGTATTGGATTTGCTGTTGAAAACGAAGCTGATTCCCTCCAAGAGGGAAGGCCGGAGCCTTATCCAACAGGGAGGGATCTCCATTGATGATACAAAAGTGGAAGATCCGTCCGAAACCGTTCCGCTTTCCTCCTTTGAAAAAGGGTATGTAGTAATGAAAAAAGGGAAAAAGGTATTCCATAAAGCGGTTTTAAAGAAGTGACCGAATTGGAAATGCAGCGAATACCCGATGTATATCATAAGAAACAGGCCGCATGTCCCTTAAAATGGGGCATGCGGCCTTGTGTTTACAGGGATTTTACAAGCTCCGAATCGTTTATTGAAACGCTTGTTGCAGAGCATCGTAAGTGGTATCGAATGCGGCTTCCGTCACCAATAAGGAAATTTGGGTGGTTGAAGTGGTAACAATACGGAGGTCGGTGTTCGCCTTTGCAGCTGCGGTAAATACTTTGGCGGCAAAACCGGGGGTTGTGCGCATGTTTTCATCCTGAACCATAATAATACTGTTTCCACTGCTGACGATGGGTTTGATTTCTTTGTGTTTTTCATGCAATGCAGCGGTAAAATCCAATACTTTCCCCAAATCCTCATCGGCTACCGTAAAGGACAGATTGGTTTGGTCTCCCTGCGGCGGGGTAACCGAAATCATATCTACGTTAATATCCCGTGCGGCAATCCTTTCAAAAATTTCGGGGAAGAAGCAGACGTCGGAAGGGACATTCAATAACGTGATTAAAGTTATATTATCGATCACAGTAATGTCGGTAGTATTCATGCGGGCGACCTCCTTAGATTTAAGCTTCAGCCAATAAATCGGACATATTGTACATGCCGGGTTTTGTTTGCTTTGCCAAATAAACGGCGGCGTTGATTGCGCCCGTGGCAAAAATCTCTTTTGATTGGGCAGTATGCGTCAACGTAAAAAGCTCGTCATGTCCGGCAAAGATAACCTCATGCTCTCCAACGATGGTGCCGCCGCGGATGGAATGGATTCCAATTTCGTGTTTGCCGCGTGCTTTTCGATAGGAATGGCGGTCGTATACGTACTGAGGAGATTCCTCCATAACGGAAGAGATGGCGTCCGCAATCATGAGGGCAGTCCCGCTGGGCGCGTCAATTTTTTGATTGTGGTGTTTTTCAACAATTTCTATATCAAAGCTGTTACCAAAGACAGTAGCCGCCTTCTTTGAAAGCTCAATCATAAGATTAATCCCCAGCGACATATTTCCCGAATAAAATACGGCCACTTCCTGTGCGGTTGCCTCGATTGCTTCTACTTCGTCTTTGGAATAACCGGTTGTACATAAAACCAAGGGGATTTTTTTCTCCTTGGCAAAGGCCAACAGGTCGGGCAGAAGGGCGGGATGGGAAAAATCGATCAGCACATCGGCTTGCGCATGCAGCTCGGAAACAGACGAAACCACCGGATAAGCGCTGGTTTGCGTTTGGTTGATATCCAAGCCCGCGACAATTTCACAATCTTCCCGTAAAGAGACGGACTCGGTAATCACGCGGCCCATTTTCCCGTTGCAGCCGCTCATAATGATTTTAGTCATTTTTAAACATCCTTTTCTGCGCCCTTATTTTATCAGGCTGTATTTTATCATGATGTTCTTCAGCTTTGCTTGGTTTGCTTCGCTTAGTGGGACCAAAGGCAGCCGACATTTGCCGCAAGGATATCCCATCAAATTCAAAGCTTCCTTCACAGGGATGGGGTTTACATCCATGAACATGGCTTCCATTAACTCTGTATATGCAATTTGCATCTTTGCCGCCCCAGCCGTATCGCCGGAGAGCATTTTAGCAGTGAGCTCGTGGGTTTCCTTAGGGCAGATATTGGCCATAACCGAAATAACCCCCTTGCCGCCCAGCGCCATGATCGGGACGATCTGATCGTCGTTGCCGGAATAGATCGCCAGATCATCACCACACAACGACATGGTTTTTGCAATTGCTGCAAGATTCCCATTGGCTTCTTTTACAGCTACGATATTGGGGTGCTTTGCCAGTTGCGCATATGTTTCCGGTTGGATGGCACAGCCGGTTCGGGACGGCACATTGTACACGATAAGCGGGGTCGAAACGCTGTCTGCAATGGTATTGTAATGGCAGATAAGCCCAGCCTGTGATGTTTTGTTGTAATAGGGGGTAACCACCAGCAAAGCATCCGCCCCCATACGCTCCGCTTCTTGCGAAAGTTCTACCGCATAGGAGGTTTCGTTGCTGCCAGCCCCGGCAATCACGGGTACGCGGCCCGCCGTTTTATCAATTGTAAACTGAATTACCTTACAGTGCTCTTCGTGCGAAAGAGTTGCCGATTCCCCCGTAGTGCCGCAGGTAATAATCGCGTCGGTACCGTTTGCAATCTGAAATTCAATCAATTGGCCCAGCATATCATAGTTTACCGAGCCATCGGTGTTCATAGGCGTTACAATGGCAACGCCGGAACCGGTAAATATCGTCTTTTTCATTTGGTAAAGCTCCCTTCAGAAATCAGTCAAGGATAGCGCAAGGATTAGTCAAGATAACCTTCCGCGCAGAGCAGCTCCGCCATCAGGACCGCACCGCCGGCAGCGCCGCGCAGGGTGTTGTGGGACATACAGACAAATTTAATATCATATTGGGTGTCGGGACGAAGGCGGCCGATCGAAACCGCCATTCCGCCTTCCAAATTTCGTTCGCTTTTGATTTGCGGACGGTCGTTTTCACGGAAATAATGGAGGAATTGCTTGGGAGCGCTGGGCAGTTTTAGTTCCTGTGCGCGGCCTTTATAGGTTTCCCAGCGTTCCATGATTTCTTCCATATCCGCTTTCTTTTCCATAGAAACAAACACAGCGGCTGTGTGACCGTCGCTTACCGGTACACGCAGGCACTGGGAGGTAATGGATGGAACCGAGGCGTTTACGATCTGATCTCCGTCCAAATGTCCCCAAATCTTCATTGGTTCCTGTTCGGATTTTTCTTCTTCGCCGCCAATGTAAGGGATCAGGTTATCAACCATGTCGGGCCAGGTCTCAAAGGTTTTGCCGGCGCCGGAAATTGCCTGATAGGTACAGGCGAGCACTTTCGTTACGCCCAGATTCATCAGGGGGTGTACAGCGGGGACGTAGCTTTGTAAAGAACAGTTGGATTTTACAGCGATAAAGCCGCGTTTCGTCCCCAAGCGTTTGCGCTGTGCCGGAATGACGGCTGCGTGTGCCGCGTTTATTTCCGGGATGATCATAGGAACGTCCGGCGTGCTGCGGTGCGCACTGTTATTGGAGATGACCGGGCATTCATGCTTGGCATACATTTCCTCCAGCGCGCGGATCTCGTCCTTTTTCATATCCACAGCACAAAACACAAAATCCACCTTGGAAACGATTTTTTCAATATCGGCCTGTGCGTCATATACCACCATGTCTGCCATGGAAGCGGGGATTCCGGTTTTCATGGCCCAGCGTTTTGCAACGGCTTCGCGA
>CAMMKL010000110.1 GCA_946497265.1 uncultured Clostridia bacterium
GTACCGTTTGCAATAGCGGATGCCACTACTCTGACGGAAGCCGGTTATGTGGGCGAGGATGTGGAGAATATTCTTCTTCGTTTAATACAGGCGGCGGATTTCGATGTGGAACGCGCCGAGCACGGCATTATTTATGTGGATGAGATCGATAAAATTGCCCGTAAATCGGAAAATCCTTCGATTACCCGCGATGTAAGCGGCGAGGGCGTGCAGCAGGCCTTGTTAAAAATCCTGGAGGGTACGGTTTCCAATGTGCCTCCGCAGGGAGGCAGAAAACACCCACAGCAAGAGTTTATTCAGATTGACACATCCAATATCCTCTTTATCTGCGTCGGCGCTTTCGACGGTTTGTAGTAGGTCGGAGGGTAGCGGGTCGGTTCCTCCCCGATGGGCTTTGGCGCCGAGGTAAAGGACAAAAAAGAATGGAATACCACCAGATGGATGCATGATGTTATCCCACAGGATTTGGTGCATTTCGGCCTTATTCCGGAATTGGTGGGCAGGCTGCCTGTCATCACGGCTCTGGATGGCTTGGAGAAAAACGCTTTGGTTCGTATATTAACCGAACCCAAAAACTCCATACTCAAGCAATATCGAAAGTTGTTTGCTTTGGATAAGGTGGAGTTGGAATTCCAGCCCCAGGCGTTGGAAGCGGTCGCGCAGAAGGCAATCGACAGACAGACCGGCGCCCGCGGCCTGCGTTCCATCATGGAAGAGATTTTAACCAAGCTTATGTATCAAGTCCCTTCTGACTACACCATTGAAAAGGTTACGATTACCCCGGAAACCGTAACCGACGGAGCCGATGCGCTCATCACGCACAACAAGGAGCGCAAGCCGGTATCCATTACCATTAGTAGCAATCATAAAAAAAGAGGGCGGCGCAACAGCGCTTCCTAATCAGTGGGGCTGTAACATCTGTCAAGGAAGATAGGTGGATGTTACAGCCCTTTTCCAATTTTTCAATTCCATATAGTGGAGGTGGAAAGCTTGAATCATGAAATGAATCAGGAGAATTCCCGGATTTTACCAGTATTGGCGTTGCGGGGACTGGTGCTTTTTCCAGGCATGATGCTGCATTTTGACGTTGGCCGGAAAAAATCGGTACTGGCGCTTAAAGAGGCGATGGAACGGGATCAAACGATTTTTTTGGTTTCGCAAAAAGATATTACAGTAGATGACCCCCAATTAGACGGCCTGTGTGAAGTTGGCGTTGTGGCCATTGTGCGACAAGTGGTAAGGCAGACCGATGAAGGGATCCGAATTTTGGTGGAAGGGCTGTATCGCGGCAAATTGGAATCCGTGGTACAGGATAAGCCGTTCCTTTGTGCGGCCATCGTACCGGCCGACGAGAGGCGCGCAGCCAAAACGCCCCGGACCGAAGCGCTGATGCGCTCCGTTAAAGAAACTTTTGAACAATATTTGCGCATGGTTCCCCGTATGCCTCCTGATGTGATCATTGGAGTGCAGGCTTGTGAAGAAGCCGGAAAGCTTGCTGATTTTATTGCATCCAATGTTCCCATGCATTTGGAACAGAAACAGGAGCTGCTTTGCGAGCTTTCCGATTACCGAAGGCTGGACAAGCTCCTTGTGATGCTGCTCAATGAAATCCGCGTTTTGGGGATTGAGCTGGAGATCAGCAACAGGGTGCAAAACCAGATGGACGAAAATCAGCGCGAGTACTACCTGCGCGAACAGATCAAAGCCATTGCGGAAGAATTAGGAGAAGGCGACAATCCGCAGTCGGAGGCGGAAGATTTTCGAAATCGAATTCTGGATTTGCAATTGGCGCCGGAAGTAGAGGATAAGCTATTAAAAGAATGCGACCGATTGTTTAAAATGCCATTTGGATCGCATGAGGCGAATGTGACCCGCAATTATTTGGATATCTGCTTAGAGCTACCTTGGAATACACTGGACAAAATCCATATTGATCTGAATAAAGCACAGCGCGTCTTGGACCGCGACCACTACGGTCTGACCAAGGTAAAGGAACGGATTGTGGACCTTTTGGCGGTGCAAAAGCTTGCCCCTGAGATGAAAGGCCAAATCATTTGTTTGGTTGGGCCTCCTGGAGTGGGCAAAACCTCTATCGCCAAGTCTGTGGCAAAGGCGGTTGGAAGGAAATACGTACGGATAGCCTTGGGAGGCGTACGGGATGAATCGGATATCCGGGGACACAGAAGGACCTACATAGGAGCTATGCCGGGACGCATTATGGCGGCTGTAAAGCAAGCCGGCACGAGGAACCCTTTGATTCTTTTGGATGAAATCGATAAATTAGGTAGCGATTTTCGCGGCGATCCCACTTCTGCTCTGCTGGAAGTATTGGATGCTGAACAAAACAACAGCTTTCATGACCATTATATTGACCTTCCATTTGACCTAAGCGAAGTGCTTTTTATCACAACAGCCAATGATTATAACGCCATTCCGGAACCATTGCGTGACAGAATGGATGTTATTCCCCTTTCGAGTTATACGCATGAGGAAAAATTCCACATAGCAAAGAAGCACCTTGTACCAAAACAATTAAAAAAGCATGGTATGACCGCCAAAATGTTCCGTATTACCGACGAAGCACTGCACACAATCATTGAATGTTACACCAAAGAAGCCGGCGTACGTACTTTGGAACGCACCATTGCTTCCCTGATGCGCAAAGCGGCGAAGACTTTGGTAAACGGAGAGGCTGCTCGGGTTGTCGTAAGCGGCAATAAATTGGAGGACATGTTGGGCCCCAAGAAATTTCTGCATGAAAAGAGCAACGCAACCGACCAGGTAGGAGTTGTGACCGGCCTAGCCTGGACTTCTGTAGGGGGGGAAACCATGCCCATCGAAGCCGTTGTCATGGAAGGCACCGGAAAGTTGGAGCTGACCGGTTCTTTGGGCGATGTGATGAAGGAATCGGCGCGTCTCGCCGTTAGTTGTGTGCGTTGTAGGGCTAGGCAGTATCATATTGATCCGTTGTTTTATAAAAATTGCGACTTACACATCCATGCGCCGGAAGGCGCAGTGCCAAAGGACGGCCCATCCGCCGGGATCACCATGGTGACAGCTTTGGTTTCTGCTTTGAGCAATGTGCCGGTACGCCATGAATTGGCTATGACCGGAGAAATTACTTTGCGCGGACGTGTCCTGCCGATTGGCGGCCTGAAGGAAAAGTCTATGGCTGCATATCGGGACGGTATAAAGACCATTATCATATCCAAGGAAAATATGCCGGATTTAGCTGAATTGGATCCGGTTGTGAAAAAGAATATAGAATTCATTTCGGTGGAAACGATTGATGATGTGTTAAAAAACGCCTTGCTGTATCTTCCGGAAGAAAGCATGGAATCTCAGAAAACAGGAAGAGATCTTTCTCAGAATTATGTAGAAAAATCGGCTCAGCCGAACTTTATCTCTCAATAAAGGGGTAACGTATGAAATTTGAAAATGCCTTTTTTGAATCGGCAGCTGGATGCTCAAACCAATTGCCGGTAAGTACGCTGCCAGAAATTGTTTTTTCCGGCCGTTCCAATGTTGGGAAGTCCTCTTTGATCAACAAGCTGGTCAAACGAAAAGCGTTGGCACGTGTGAGTTCCTCCCCTGGAAAAACGGGAACCATCAACTTTTATCGTTTGGATGAAGTAAGGCTGGTTGATTTGCCCGGTTATGGATATGCTAAAGTATCGTATGCCGAAAAAAAACGTTGGGCCGAGTTGGTAGAAGGGTATTTTCATCAGGAACGGGATCTTCGTCTGGTGATCCAGCTGGTGGATATGCGGCATCCTCCTACCAAAGACGACCTGCATATGATTTCTTATTTGTGCGATATGCAAATCCCTTTTATTATCGTACTCACCAAGAGTGACAAACTTAATAAAACCGAGCGGGCAGCCCGGTTGATAGCCTTAAAAGAGGAGCTTCAAGAATATGAGGGTGTAACGATCATCCCCTTTTCAACAGTAAACGGGGAAGGAGTTGAGGAGATTCAGGGGATCATCGGACAGGTGGCATTACCAGAGGAAGAGGAATAGAAAAAGCATAAGGAATAGGGGGAAAAGCATGTTTGTAATGGATTGTTTATCGGTGAATGAAAAAGGACATTTGACTATTGGCGGGTGCGATACTATTCAGCTCGCAAAAGAGTATGGCACGCCGTTGTATGTGATGGATGAAACCACAATACGCAATGCATGCCGGGCTTACAAGCGTTCTTTTGAGAAGCATTACGCAGGCAAAGGATTGCCTTTTTATGCCAGCAAGGCGCTCAATTGCAAGGCGATTTGCCGCATTATCATGGAAGAAGGCTTAGGGCTTGACGTTGTTTCAGGCGGTGAACTTTATACCGCATTGCAAGCTGGGTTCCCGGCGAATAAGATCCATATGCACGGCAACAATAAAACACCTGCGGAACTGAGAATGGCATTGGATGCGGGGGTTGGCCGCATCGTCCTGGATAACTTATTTGAGATGGAAACCTTAAACCAAATGGCCGGAAATCTAGGGAAAAAGGTTGCGGTTTCTATGCGGGTTAAACCGGGAATCGATGCCCATACGCACGAGTTTATCCGTACCGGCCAGATTGACTCCAAGTTTGGCTTTGCGCTGGAAACTGGAGAAGCATTGCAGGCCGTAAAACAAGTTCTTGCGGCAGAAAATCTTACATTAAAGGAATTGCATTGCCATATTGGTTCGCAAATTTTTGAAATAGAACCTTTTGTCCAAGCGGCAAAAGTGATGATGGACTTTATGGCAGAGATCAGAAAGGAAACCGGATTGGCAATTGAGAGCCTAAATCTGGGCGGCGGGTTTGGCATTCATTACCTTACCTCAGATCAACCACAGCCTTATGATCGATATATGGAAGCGGTTTCGCTTGCCATCCGGGAGAAGGCGGCGGAGCATGACGTTCCGATGCCGTTTATTTGCATCGAACCGGGACGTTCCATCGTTGGGGAGGCGGGAATCACTCTTTATGAAATTGGCGGCATCAAGGAAATTCCCAATGTGCGCAATTACGTATCCATCGACGGAGGAATGACGGACAATCCGCGTTTTGCCCTCTATCAGTCGGCTTACACGGTACTAATCGCCGATAAGGCGGGGCAGCGGGCGGACTATCAAGCTACCATAGCCGGCAAATGCTGTGAAAGCGGCGATTTGATCCAGAAGGATACGATGATCCAGACGCCCGAAGTGGGCGATATTTTGGCTGTCCTTTCTACCGGAGCCTACAATTATTCAATGGCATCCAACTATAACCGCATCCCGCGTCCTGCTATTGTGCTGGTACGGGACAGGGAGGCCCGTTTGGCTGTACGGCGTGAAAGTTATGAAGATTTGATTCGTAACGATTTGTAGCCGGCAGCATACGAAAAGCATCCGAACGGAAAAAAGTAAAGCCGGGCATTCCGGCTTTACTTTTTTACTTTTATGTGTTAAAATGTTACTGCATGAATAAGGAACAGCTCCAAGCTATTCCGAATGGAATGGGAGGCTTTTATAATGAATTCCAAGCTCAAGGAAGATAGTGTAGATTTTTTATTCAAAGCCATTCTTACCCTGAATACTATGGAGGAATGTTACAGTTTTTTTGAAGATTTGTGCACCGTACCGGAAATTAAGGCAATGTCCCAGAGGCTGGTAGTAGCCCATATGCTCAGCGAAAAGAAAGTGTACAGCGACATTGTAAACAACACCGGTGCCAGCACCGCCACCATCAGTCGGGTAAACCGCTCCTTGAACTATGGCTGCGATGGTTACGAAATGGTTTTTAAGCGCATTGCGGAGCAGGAAGCAAAGGGCAAAGCAGAATGAAAGGTTATTCCTGTTTTGCGGACTATTACGATCGTTTGACCCAAAACGTGGGTTATCGGCAGCGGGCGGATTATCTCTGTACGCTGTTTTCTCATTTGGAACACGAGCCTGGTTTGCTCTTGGATTTGGCTTGTGGTACCGGAAGCCTGACCTTAGAACTGAAAAAGCGGGGAATTGACTGCTACGGGATAGACGCTTCTCCGGAAATGCTTTCCGTTGCGCAGCAAAAAGCAGCACAAGCCGGGGAAAGCATCCTTTTTCTTTGTCAGGATATGCGAAATATAGACCTTTATGGAACGGTGGACACTGTGCTTTGTTGCTTGGACAGCATCAACCATTTGACCACCGTCAAGGATGTGCAGATGACTTTTGAACGGGTATCCCTCTTTTTGAATCCGGGCGGTTATTTTATTTTTGATGTGAATACCATTTACAAACATCGTGAAATATTGGCCAACAATACGTTTGTCTACGATACGGATAACGTCTATTGTGTGTGGCAAAACACCCTGATAGAAAATGTTTGTAAGGTAAGAATCCATCTGGATTTTTTTGAACGGGATGGAAATTGCTATTATCGGAAACAGGAAGAATTTTTTGAACGAGCATATACGCATGAAGAAATAGTCGGCATGTTGCACAAAGCCGGGTTGTCATTGGTGGGCTGTTATGCCGAGGGTAGCTTTTGTAAGCCGGTAGAGGACACACAAAGAATATTTTATGTAGCGAGGAAGTAACTATTATATGGATCGAATCATCAGATGCATTACATCGGATGGAAGCATTATGGCTTCTGTTATGGATTCCAGCGACTTGGTATATACCGCACAGCGTATTCACAAAACGAGCCCAGTAGCGACAGCAGCGCTGGGCCGTTTGCTGACCGCTGCTTCCATGATGGGGGCGCAGCTTAAACAAAAAAACGCCAGCATTACCTTAAAAATAAACGGAGGAGGGCCGATTGGCCCCGTCATAGCAGTCGCCGACAGCCGTGGCAATTGCAAGGGTTATGTGACAAACCCTCTGGCAACGGTTCCCAATAAACCCAGTGGAAAGCTGGATGTATCGGCCGCTGTGGGCAAGGAAGGCTTGCTTTATGTGATAAAGGATTTCGGTTCGGGGGAGCCTTATGTTGGCCAGACGCCTTTGGTTTCCGGTGAAATTGCGGAAGATATCACCGCCTATTATGCCACAAGTGAACAAATCCCCACCGTATGTGCGCTGGGTGTACTGGTAGATAAAGAGGATGGGTCTGTCCTGCTGGCCGGCGGTCTATTAAT
>CAMMKL010000111.1 GCA_946497265.1 uncultured Clostridia bacterium
AAGTTATCTTTGCAAAATCAATCATTTTTTGATAAGCGTAAATATTGATAAGTCTAGTATTTATGCGGATACTCCGTTTTTCTATTTAAATTTTAACTTTTTGGTATAAATATCCTTAAAACCGTCCATATTCAAGCTGCCGGCAGAAAGAGCTTGAAAGGACGGTTTTTTACTTATGAAATTATGGGAAAAAGCTATATTGCTTGGCTTGGTTTTTACCATGCTTTTTACATTGACAGGATTTGCCGCACAATGTGGGCAAATTGAGAATAAAGTGTTCCGTTTGCATGTGTTGGCAAACTCGGATTCGGAAGAGGATCAGGCGTTGAAGCTAAAAGTGCGCGACCGGATATTGGAGGAATCCCGCGGGCTGTTTGAAGATAGCGAGACCCGGGAAGACGCCGAGCAGGAGGCCGCCGCCCATTTGGAGGAATTCCGGCTTGCCGCGCAGGAGGAGATTTATGAGCAGGGCTATTCCTATCCGGTAACGGTAACGCTGGAGCACTGTTATTTCAACACCCGATATTATGAAGACGTCACCTTGCCTGCGGGATATTACGATGCTTTGCGTGTGGAAATCGGCGCGGCGGAGGGGAAAAATTGGTGGTGCGTTATGTTCCCGCCCATGTGCCTGCCCGCCGCCGAGGAAAGCAAGGAACTTTCCGATGTGTTAGACCCTGGGGAAATGGAGATTGTGGAAGGCGGCCAGAAGTTTGAGGCCAGGTTTAAAATCGTAGAGTGGATCGAAGGGCTGAAGGCTTGGCTTCGGGGAGAGTGACGCTGGGCCGCGTGGATTTTAGAGGATGAATCCTCCCAAATATGTTTTTGCAGAAGAAAAGTATCCCTGTTCTTACGGAATTTTCCGTAAGAACAGGGATACTGCTTTTCCCGATAGCATATGAATAAAACAGTATTGGGAGGTGTCGGTATGAAATTAGGCAAGCGACTATTATGCGTCCTCTTGAGCGTTTCCCTGCTCTGGGCGGTTCCAGTGGGCGCCTCCGCTTTGAGCGAGGAGGAGATCCCGGCGCCCGCCGCTGTGCTGATGCACGCGGATTCCGGGAAGGTTTTATTTGAAAAGAATGCACACGAGGTGCGCGAATGTGCATCCATAACCAAAGTCATGACCCTTTTGCTCGTGATGGAAGCGTTGGACTCTGGGAAGATTTCTCTGGAAGATACGGTCACGGCGAGCGAACATGCTTCTTCGATGGGCGGGTCGGATATCTGGCTGGAACCGGGGGAAACCATGACGGTGGACGAAATGGTAAAAGCGACGGTAGTCGCCTCGGCAAACGATGCTGCAGTGGCTTTGGCGGAACATATTTCCGGTACGGAAGAGGCATTTGTGGAAGAGATGAACCGCCGGGCCGCCGAACTCGGCATGCAGGAGACTGTCTTCAAAAACTGCAACGGCTTAGACGAGGAAGGCCATGTGACCAGCGCCTACGACGTGGCCCTGATGTCCCGGGAATTGATGAAACACGAAAAAATCTTTGATTATACCGGTATTTGGATGGATACCCTGCGCGGCGGCAAAACCCAGATTGTAAACACCAACAAGCTGCTGAAGAGCTACAAGGGGATTACCGGCCTGAAAACCGGTACGACCGGCAAGGCGGGAAGCTGCATCACGGCAACCGCCGAACGTGACCATTTGAAACTTATCGCCGTTACCTTGGGCAGCGCTACCGGCAAGGAGCGTTTCCAGGCGGCGGCGACGCTGCTGGATTACGGCTTTGCCAATTATACCGTCCACGTGCCGGCATTGCCCGAGGAAGGGTTAAACCCCGTGCAGGTGACAAACGGTATGCAGCCGCAGGTTTCTCCCAGGGCGGAGCTGGGGGAAAGCGTGCTCATCCCGAAGGGAAGGGAAAATGAGATCCAAAGCGAAATTGAGCTGGCCGAAAGCGTCGAAGCACCCGTGGAAGAAGGGCAGGCGCTTGGTAAAATTATTTATAAACTGGATGGCGAAACGCTTGCCGAATACCCGATCCTTTCGGCCGCACCGGTCGAAAAGCTCTCTTTTTTCGGGGCGTTCCGGCTATTACTGGATCAACTGTTTACCTTGTAAAGGCGCTTCCTATAAAAATGAACAATCAGCAAATTGTTGGGAAAATGATGGGTTATCCTTGCAAATACAGATAATCTATTGTAAAATAATAGCAAGTTCAAAAGGAGGAGGCCGTTTTCTATGGCAACAAAACTGAATGACCAGCATTTGGCGGGTTTTATCAGCCGTCAGGAGTATGAGGCCATTGCGCCCCAAATTAAAATGGCGCATGAGGCTCTGCATGCCGGCACTGGACTGGGAAATGATTTTATCGGTTGGGTAAACCTTCCCACCGACTATGATAAGGAGGAGTTCGCGCGTATCAAGGCGGCTGCGGAAAAAATCAAATCAAACAGCGATATTTTCATTGTCATCGGTATCGGCGGCTCTTATCTGGGCGCGCGCGCCGCAATTGAATTTTTGAAATCCCCTAACTACAACGCCCTGAAAAAGGATACCCCCGATATTTATTTTGCGGGCAACAGCATCAGCTCCACGGCGTTGAGCGAGCTGCTGGAATTGTGCGAGGGCAAAGAGGTTTCCATCAATATGATCTCAAAATCCGGCACCACGACGGAACCAGCCATTGCGTTCCGCGTGTTCCGCGATATGCTGGAGAAAAAATACGGCAAGGAAGGCGCTAAGGAGCGTATTTTCTGCACGACCGACAAGGCGCGCGGTACATTAAAGCAGCTTGCCGATAAAGAAGGCTACGAAACCTTTGTTGTTCCGGACGATGTGGGCGGCCGTTACTCCGTCCTAACCGCGGTCGGCCTGCTGCCGATAGCGGTTGCGGGGGCGGACATCCACGCTTTGATGTCCGGGGCGGGGGAAGCGCAGGAAAAGCTCAACAATCCGGATCTTTTTGAGAATGATTGCTACCGCTATGCGGCGACGCGCAACATC
Organism: uncultured Clostridia bacterium; assembly: GCA_946497265.1. Lineage (GTDB taxonomy): Bacteria > Bacillota > Clostridia > Oscillospirales > Acutalibacteraceae > CAMMKL01. The sequence continues at coordinate 2,960 of CAMMKL010000111.1, forward strand.
CTTAACCGCAAGGGCAAAGAGGTAGAAGTGTTGGTAAGCTACGAGCCTTGCTTTACCATGATGGCGGAATGGTGGAAACAGCTTTACGGCGAGAGCGAGGGCAAGGACAAAAAGGGATTGTTCCCGGCTTCCGTCGTGTTTTCCACCGATCTGCACTCCATGGGCCAGTTCATTCAGGACGGCAAACGCATTATGTTTGAGACGGTCGTTCTGATTGACAAAGCCAAACGGGAGCTTTATCTGGGAGAAGACCCCACAAATGTAGATGGTCTTAATTTCCTAAGCGGTAAGTCCATGGCTTATATCAACGAAAAAGCTTTTGAGGGAACCGTTTTGGCGCATACCGACGGCGGCGTACCGAATGCCGTGCTGCATGTGCCGGAGGTTTCCGAATACGAGCTCGGCTACCTCATCTACTTCTTTGAAAAGGCATGTGCGATTTCCGGCTATGTACTGGGCGTAAATCCTTTTGACCAGCCCGGCGTAGAAAGTTATAAAAAGAATATGTTTGCCCTGTTGGGCAAGCCCGGATATGAGTCCGAGAAAGCGGCGCTGGAAGCAAGACTCAGGTAAAATCGTGAGAAACCGCCCCCGGCGGAATATATACTAGGAGGATTTCAAATAATGATTACTTTGATTATTGGTAACAAAGGTTCTGGAAAGACAAAAAAACTGATTCAGCTTGCAAACGAGGCGGTAGAGAAATCCAACGGAAATGTCGTTGTTATTGAAAAAGGCGCAAAATTGACCTATGACGTAACGCACAAAGCCCGTCTGATTGACACCGACCAATACCATATTGATAGCTTTGAAGCGTTGTATGGTTTCCTGAGCGGCATCTGCGCGGGCAATTATGATGTAACCGATATCCTGGTGGACTCTACTTTGAAAATAGGCGGTCGTGATTTTGCGGCTCTGGAATCCTTCCTGGCAAAAGTCAACAAACTTGCGGATCAAAGCGAGACCAAGGTGGTCTTTTCGATTTCTGCGGATGCGTCCGAGCTGCCTGCCGGCATTGATGCGGTAGCGGAAAAGATTTGATTTCCTTATATAGGATGTACCTCGCGATAAGCGGGGCGTGTGGCTGCCGGAGGCATTCCTCCGGCAGTTTGCTTGCCAAAACGACAAAAATACAGAAAGAGGGAGCCGGGCGTTTGTGCGAATCAACCGTTGTTTGCTTCGTGTTAATTTTCTATTGACAAAGCGCCGGATTCTCTATATAATAACCTAGTGTAGCGCTGAGGTGAAACATGCTTCTTGAATTAAAAGATCTTTTTCTTACAGATGGAAAACGCCTTGCGTTTTCGTTTGAAATGGATCTGTCCGATGTCGATTTGAATGGGATAAAGCCTTTTATAAGCCCGATAGAAGTGCGGGGAGAGGCTGTGAATGGGGCTGGCGCGGTACGTTTGACGGCGGATGTGTCTTTTTCATTCGCCTATCCTTGTGACCGTTGCGCCACAATGGAAGTGAAGCCCTATTGCTATTCATTTTCCCATTTATTGGTGCCGAAACGCAATGAGGAGTCCAACGAGGATTATATAGAGGCGGAAGGCTACCAGTTGGAGTTGGACGGGCTTTTGCGGGACGATATTTTGCTTGAGCTTCCTACCAAATTTCTTTGCAGGCCGGACTGTAAGGGGCTTTGCCCTGTGTGCGGTAAAAACCGAAACATTGAAAATTGTGATTGTGTTAAGCATCAGGTAGACCCCCGTTTGGAGGTTTTAAAACAACTGATAGATTAGTTTTTTATTTGTAAGGAGGTGCTGACAATGGCGGTACCCAAGAGAAAACATTCCCAAGCTAGAAGAGATAAGAGACGTTCCAATGTCTGGAAGCTAAGCGCTCCTGCTCTGATGAAGTGCCCGCAGTGCGGTGAATATAAAGCCCCGCATAGGGTTTGTGGAAGCTGCGGCTACTACAACGGCAGGGAAGTAATTAAGAAAGAGGCGTAATGTTCTCTGCGCTTCCCCAAAAATAGAGGAGGAGAAATCCTTCTCTATTTTTTTACGTCTGACCGCCTTTTTTCCTTAGAAAAAAGAGCAACCTACTAGAAAACCGGAAGGAGAGTGCAAGGGTGCCCGTTCGCATTACTGGGGTAAAAGAAACATCAAGCGCCGCCAGGCACGGCATTTTGCCGGGGGAGCTTTTGATTTCGCTCAACGGCCATGAGATTATGGATGTGCTTGATTACCGGTTTTACGAGATTGAGCCGCAGCTTGCCGTGGTGGTGCAGGACAGTGCCGGAAAGCAGCGGGAAGTTGTGATTCCAAAAAGGGAGTACGATGAAATCGGGCTGGAGTTTGAAACTTATTTGATGGACAAACAGCATAGTTGCCGGAATCGTTGTATTTTTTGCTTTATTGACCAAATGCCCAAAGGTCTTCGAAAAAGCCTTTATTTTAAGGATGACGACAGCCGCCTTTCCTTTTTATTTGGCAATTATATTACCCTTACGAATCTTTCTGAACACGAAGTAGAGCGCATCATTCAGATGCATATCAGCCCAATAAACGTTTCGGTGCATACTACCAACCCGGAGCTCCGAGCCAGGATGATGGGCAACCGCTTTGCCGGAAAAGCGCTGGACCTGTTAAACCGATTTGCACAAGCCCAGATTAAAATCAATTGCCAGCTTGTTCTGTGCCCAGGGATTAATGACGGCCAAGAACTGGAGCGCACCTTGCATGACTTGGAAGCCCTGATACCTGCTGTGCAGTGTGTGGCGGCAGTTCCGGTTGGAGTGACGAAATTCCGCCAAGGCTTGTATCCAATACGCCAATATACCAAAGAATCGGCGCGGGAAGTACTGGGTATCTTGGAGCGTTTCGGAGAAGAATGCAGAAAAAAACACGGCACACGTATGGCGTTTGCCGCCGATGAATTTTATCTAAAGGCTCAAATCCCGATTCCGGAACCCGGTTTTTATGAAGATTTCGCCCAGCTGGAAAACGGGGTGGGCATGCTTGCCCTGTTGAAGGACGAGTTTCTGTCTGCTCTGCAGGTGGAAAGCGGCTATAGGACAGAACGCAGCGTAACCATTGCGACCGGAGTGGCAGCCGGCAGCCTGATTACCGAGCTGGCGGAAAAGGCGCAGGCAAAATTTCCTGGTTTGCAGGTACGGGTGGTCCCGATTAAAAACCATTTTTTTGGAGAAACGATTACAGTTTCCGGTTTGATAACCGGAAACGATCTAATAGAACAGCTAAAGCCGCTTGCGCTGGGGGAAGAGCTTCTTATCCCTTCTTCCATGCTGCGCAGTGAGGGCGACCTTTTTCTGGACGATATCTCCATACAGGAGGCCAGCCGGGCGCTTAATGTCCCTGTGCGCGCGGTGGAAAGCGACGGATACCTTCTTTTGAATGCCATGATAGGGGAGTGAAAGTGATGTCCAAACCAATTGTTGCCATAGTAGGCCGGCCAAATGTGGGGAAATCCACCTTGTTTAACAAACTGGTAGGCCGGCGCCTTTCGATTGTGGACGATACCCCCGGAGTCACCCGGGATCGCATTTATGGTGAATGCGAGTGGAGGGGGAGAACCTTTTCTTTGATTGATACCGGCGGGATCGAGCCCTATTCCAATGATATTATCCTGTCGCAGATGCGCCGGCAGGCGGAGCTTGCGATGGAAGCCGCCGATGTCATCGTACTGGTGACCGATTTAAAAACCGGGCTGGTGGCTACCGACGCAGAAGTGGCTGCCATGCTGCAAAAAAGCGGCCGTCCGGTTGTGCTGTGTGTAAACAAATGCGACACCTTGGGGGAACCCAAGCCGGAATTTTATGAGTTTTATAATTTGGGGCTTGGAGATCCCATTCAGGTATCCTCTGTTCACGGTTACGGTACCGGCGATCTTCTGGACGCTGTATTTGAGCATTTTCCCGAAGAACATGAACAGGAAGAGGAGGGGGAACTCATCCGTGTAGCGGTTATCGGAAAGCCAAATGCGGGAAAATCCTCTTTGATTAATAAGATTTTAGGGGAAGATCGCCTGATTGTATCCAATATCGCGGGCACCACCCGCGACGCCATCGACTCTGCTGTACAAAATGAGCATGGAAGGTTTATTTTAAT
>CAMMKL010000112.1 GCA_946497265.1 uncultured Clostridia bacterium
AATGCGCGTTCCAATTGCGCAATACGCCGCAGCATGGATTCCGGTGTCGTATCAAGCTCCGGAGTGCAGAGTTTGATCATCGCCATTTCCATTTCGGTACGCCGGTCTGCACCGCGATGCATACGTTCTGCCGCACGCTGAAGGGTATCGATTGCATGAATAATCTCTGAAAGAGAGAGCCGTCCAGCCTGTTTTTCTATCTGCTTGTATTCCTCTTCGGATAGCAGGATCAGATCCTGCGGATCGCGCATGGTATTCATGAGCATCAGATTTCGGAAATGACCGGTTAGCTCCTCGCTAAGCCTTGCCATGTCCTTAGAAGAGTTATGAAGGCAATTGATGACAGATAGGGCTTTTGAAGCATTCTGTTGCAAAACAGCATCGGCCAGCTCGAAGAGGTGTTCACGCCCAGCTAAACCGGACGTCTCGGCAACCACCTCTAAGGTAATCTTTTTATCCCGACCCATACATTGATCCAAAAGGGATAAAGCGTCGCGCATTCCTCCATCGGCCAGACGGGATATCATCAGGGCCGCCTCCGGCTCCAAAGCAGCCCCTTCCTGAATACTGACGTAGGTGAGCCGTTCAGCGATTTTCTCCGGGGAAATACGGTTAAAATCGAACCGTTGACAGCGAGAAAGGATGGTGGCCGGCAATTTATGTACTTCTGTAGTGGCGAGGATAAACACAACATGCGCAGGAGGTTCCTCTAAAGTTTTCAATAAAGCGTTAAATGCCCCAGTGGAGAGCATGTGAACTTCATCAATAATATAAACGCGATATTTGGCCGTAGCAGGAGTAAAGGCAGCTTCTTCCCGCAACATACGTATATTTTCTACACCGTTATTGCTGGCAGCGTCAATTTCCACCACATCCAGAACCGCGTTTTCATCAATGCCGCGGCATATTTCGCATTCACCGCATGGATCCCCCTCCACAGGGTGAAGGCAGTTAACCGCTTTTGCCAAAATTTTAGCACAGGTGGTTTTGCCGGTTCCACGGGATCCGGTAAAGAGGTAGGCATGAGCCACGCGCCCCGCCTGCAATTCATTTTTCAATGTAACGGTAACCTGTGGTTGTCCTACAACATCGGCAAAAAGCCGGGGCCGCCATTTGCGATATAATACCTGATACAAGCCATTTCACCTCCTTTAAGCAAATAGAAAAGCAAGACAAAAAGCCCTTGCACTTGGATATGCGAACGAGCAGACTAACTGCATCGCACAGGGCAACTCCGCTTAATGCTGCTCGGTTCCCCGCCTGACATGGTTCGCGGCGCCCTGTCGCACAGCGCCCACTCGCCCGCATATCCGAATGCATGACTTCTGCCTTGCTTTCGATACCGACAATCCGGTGCTCCTTATTATAATATATATCCCTGCAAAATACAACCTTAAAATTGAAAATTTACGTGACATCTTTTTAATTTTTTGTAATCCGATAAACATTAGATTAATTTTTCTTATTGATTTTGTTGGTAAACGGTTTTTCCATCGAATCAAAGCGTTTTTTTAAACGTCCTAATGCTTTTTTTTCTATTCGACTGACGTAAGAACGGGAAATTCCCAATTTTGCAGCGACTTCTCTCTGCGTAAACGGCTTGTTTCCATTGAGGCCGTACCGAAGCTGTATAATTAGACGTTCGCGAGGGGAAAGTGCTTCCACCAAAAAAACACGTAATTTTTCCGTTTTGATTTTAATATCCAAATTATCAACAATATTATCCTCCGTAGACATTACGTCCATAAGCGTCAGGGCATTCCCCTCCTTATCGGTATCGATCGGTTCGTTCATAGAGACATCCTGGGATGTTTTCTTGCCACTTCGAAAGAACATTAAGACTTCGTTTTCAATACATCTTGCAGCATAACTTGAAAGCCGTATCCCTTTTTCGGTGTCAAAAGTATTTACCGCTTTGATTAAGCCAATCGTACCAATCGAAACCAAATCATCCTGGTCGTTGGCGTTGGAATAGTATTTTTTTATGATGTGAGCAACTAACCTTAAATTATGTTCGATCAACTTACTGCGGGCTTCCATATCTCCTTGCTGGAAACGGGTGAGATATTCTTTTTCTTCCGCTGCTGTGAGAGGACGAGGAAATGAACCATTGCCCGTAACGTGGAGCACAAAAAATAAAAGATGAGAGATTGCAAAATTTAAGAAACCTAGTAGCATGAAAGCCCCTCCCCCGGATGTCAATGTGATTTTCCTATTTTATGCGGGGAGGTAGCATTTTGTGCAAGTCCGGGCGCCCATAAAGCCTTATGGTTTTATTTTTTTTACAATGTCAACCATATTTATTTTTTTTTATTGTGTTTTATAATATATAATATTGTAATAATTGTCATTGTTATCGTTATAGCCACTATTAGAAGAAGATACACAGAAAATTTCTGGTCGGAATTTTTTTGCTGCCAATTTCCATGATTGTCCGGCATTATATGCGTTTCCGATTCAAATGGGGAGCTTTGTTGTGAGTTTGCATCTTCTTCCGGCATTTGTTGGTCTTCCCAATTAGAGGATGGAAAGTTTTGTATCATTTCGATTTGTTCTTCATTCAGACCAAGTTCACGCAATTGAGAAAGAATGTCTTCCCCAATTGAACCATTGCCTATTGACTGTAAGATTTGCAAAGCGCGTTGCAGTGATTGATCATTGTTATTTTCCGTAGAATTGTTTCCTTCAATTTCATCCTCTTCATATCCTATATATTGAGCTGTTGGTAAAACAAATTTTTTTGATTTCATGCTATTATATTGGTTCATAAATTTTAGGGAAATTGATTGTTCAGTCGGATTGCAGGCGGCTTTCCTTAGTAATGTTGTACCCGCCGGAACGTTTAAGGAAGAATTATTATTTGCTTGCTGCAAAGTGGTACGGATGGGAGCTTGGCCGGCAAAGGGAATAATCGCTATAAGAGCCGCAACTGAAATAATCAAAATGGAAAGGGCAGTGATAAGTGAATTCGTTTTATTCATACAATCACCTACTAATAAGGCACTTGTAATCATGATTATAAATATAGAAGTTATTCGCATGATTGTTACGCCTTACTATAAAAACTATTATGGGAAGCGTTATAAAATCCACGATTCTTGGTGTTTTCAAAGCATATCCTGAAAGATTGATATGCCTTTGTTAAATGTGTGAAATTCGTGTGAAAAGTATTGACAAACAAAAAGGGGATGATAAAATAAAAAATGTTATAGAATAAATAAGGGGTGAAAATGTGTACAATTTTTCTTGCTGAAGATAATCAAAACAAACTATGCAGCTGTAAGGCTGTATATATGTGTTATCAGCAGGAAAATTACACTTCCGGCCCTTTTGTACAAATCAGACATGGAGTTTTCTAAATAAGGCGCCTTCTGTATTGTATAGAATAAAGCTGCGGAAAAGGTCATTTTCCTGCAGCCTTTTATTTTTTCAGGGGGTGACGCTATTATGGCAACCATTACCATAACGAACCTTACCTTTTGTTACGAAGGAAGTTATGACAATATCTTTGAAGACGTTTCGTTACAAATTGATACGAATTGGAAACTTGGATTAATCGGGCGCAATGGTAGAGGGAAGACAACTTTTTTACGGCTGCTACAAAAGAAATTGGAGTATCGGGGAACAATTTCTTCCCCAGTTATATTTGATTATTTTCCGTTTAACATTGTGAACCAGAACTTACTTGCAATAGATATTGCAGAAAGCCTAATTCCCGATTTGGAAGTATGGCGCCTGCACAAAGAGATTTCACTTTTGGAATTAGACAGCGAAGTGCTTTATCGGCCTTTTGACACTCTAAGCAGTGGGGAGCAAACGAAACTTTTATTGGCTATCCTATTTTTGAGGGAAAACCACTTTTTACTGATTGATGAACCAACCAATCATTTGGATGATAGAACGCGTAAAGTAGTAGGCAAGTATTTGGGCATGAAAAGAGGATTCATTTTGGTTTCTCACGACCGATGGCTCTTGGATGTCTGTGTTGACCACATTTTATCCATAAACCGAGCAAACATCGAACTCCAAAAGGGAAATTTTTCCTCTTGGCAGGAAAATCGCTACCGTCAGGACCAATTTGAACAGATTCAAAATAAAAAGCTGAAAAAAGAGGTTTCCCGTTTATCGGCGGCGGCCAAGGCTGCGGCGGGGTGGTCGCATCAGGTTGAGGCTTCCAAATATGGCAGTGGACCGGTAGATAGGGGATACCTAGGGCATCGGTCTGCAAAAATGATGAAACGTGCAAAAACGCTGGAAACCCGCCGTCAAAATGCGCTAGTTGAAAAAGCAAAACTTTTGAAGAATGTGGAATCAACTGAAGAATTGCTTCTTCACCCGATGACCTTTGGGAAAAGATGCATGGTCGAAGCGCGGAACCTTTCATTGTTTTATGGGGAGCAACCAGTAACGCGAAGCCTCAATTTTACTGTACAACAGGGGGATCGGATTGCCCTTACAGGAAAAAACGGAAGCGGGAAGTCTACGTTTTTACAATATCTCTTGGGAAGAGATATTGTCCATACAGGTACACTGACCGTTGCCTGCGGGTTAAAGATCTCTTATATCCCACAGGATTCTTCCTTCTTGCAGGGTTCTCTTAATGAGTTTATGCAAAGGGAACAATTGGATGAGGCCTTATTTATGGCTATTCTCAGAAAACTGGCCTTTTCAAGAAATCAATTTGAAAAAAGAATGGAAGATTATAGCGAGGGGCAAAAGAAAAAGGTACTTCTTGCCAGAAGCTTGTGTTCACAAGCGCACCTATATTTGTGGGACGAACCGCTTAATTATATCGACATAATCTCCAGAGTGCAAATAGAGGACGCCATTTTGCGATGCAAGCCTACACTGTTATTTGTAGAACATGACGAAACCTTCCGACAAAAAATAGCTACGAAAACAATTCGTTTTCAAGGCAACCATCCCAAAAAACAATAAAAATAGGAAGGGAAACAGAAAATCCGCAGCGTTGAATCATCGCTGCGGGTTTGTTTTTTAGGATTTGGGTGGAGGATCAACGGATTTTAACGCAAACCAGAAAGTACTGCCGCATCCTTTTTGGCTTTCTACTCCATACCTTCCATTATGAGAATCTACGATGGACTTAACTATGGAGAGGCCAAGGCCGGTTCCAATGGCGGCACGCTTGTGTTCTTTATCGATTTTATAATAACGATCCCAGACCAAAGGGAGGTTCTGCGGATCAATTCCCTCGCCGGTATCCATTACTTCCAGCTTTACCCACCCGTTTTGGGAGCTTTGCCGAACGGTAATCCGTTTGTCTTCTCCGGTATAGTTGATTGCATTATTCACCAAATTATAGATTACCTGTGAAATTCGCAGTTCGTCTGCAGTAACCCACACATTATCCGAGTGCTCAAAAACAATGGTATAGCCGTCTTGACCCGTCAGTTTGTTGTATCGTTTTAAGGTTTGCTGGACTGCGTCTGTCAAGCAAAAAGTAGTTAGGTTCAGCGTTTGCGTCCCAGATTGCCACTTGGAAATATCCAACATATCATTGACCAAATTTGTTAATCGAGTGGCTTCGTCAATTATAATTTGGACATTTTCGGGCGTGTTTTCTCCTGGCAAATCCCGCATAATCTCACTGTAACCAGTAATCATGGTGAGGGGGGTGCGCAAATCGTGTGAAACGTTGGCGATCAGTTCCCGCCGGAGTTTTTCCGTCTTACCCAATTCCCTCGCAGCAAAATTCAAAGTATCCGCTAATTCTGATATTTCCCGGTAACCACTGTTGTCAAATATCATATCATAGTTACCGGCTGCCAGAGACTTCGCGGCAGTGTTGATATCTGAGATTGGCTTTGATATCCGCCTTGATAAGACCAAGGACAAAACCAATGCAAGCAAAATCAGCACGACCGAAAGATAGACCAACTGAACACGCAGGGTTTCTATGGTCGCGTTGACCGGTGAGATAACGGAATTAATCAAGATAAGTAGTGAAAGGCCTGAGGGAGCGGTGACAATTTTACCCAGTACGATACTTTCTGTAGGTTTTTGGGAGGAACGGAAATAGGGATCGTAGAAATTGGGGGACTGATACGTAGTGACTTCTTTTGTGAAATATTCTAGGTATTCTCCGCCGTTTTGTAGGGTTTTTAAGTAAAACAACCTTCCATTAAAAGAAGGATCGTGGATTACACAGCCTTCTAACCGGTCTTCACTGGAAAGTTCCCGCCCTTGTTGGTCTATTACGCGGATGCAGGCATCGCTATTTTGAGAAAGATTGGTTACCAAAGCTTCTAGGTCGCTGTTGTTGATGTTGTCGGCCAGGGCATTTGCGCTGGAACGCACGTTCTGAGTTTTGATGAGCTTATAAAAATCTTCCAAAAATACAGTTTGGGTAAGCCATAAAACGATAATAATACATGCGGTAAAAATACCAAACCCTAAGAATATTTTCCATTTAATGCTAATCTTACTACGTCCTTTATTTTGCTTCAAAACGGTATCCGACCCCCCTCAGCGTAACGATCAGGCGGCTGTACTCCCCCAGGCTTTTACGCAGCAGCTTAATATGGGTGTCCAGTGTGCGCTCATCGCCATCAAAATCATATCCCCATACCTCTGTGATCAAGTTTTCCCGAAAAAGGGCGATATTACGGTTTTTAATCATATAAAAAAGAAGGTCGTATTCCTTAGGGGTCAAATCCAGGCGTTTACCGTCTATCGTAACAATCCGGGCTGAAAAATCCACCCGCAAAGTTTGATATTCAAATACATCTTTTTTTGCCGGCGCAGCCTTCCCGCTGCGTTTCATAATGGCGTCTATGCGCATCATCAACTCTTTAGGAGAGAAAGGTTTTACCACATAATCGTCAATCCCCAATTCAAAACCGTGAATACGGTCGTATTCTTCGCCACGAGCCGACAACATCAGTACAGGCGTAGAAGAAAACTTGCGAATTTCCTTGCAGGCTGAAAACCCATCCAATTCCGGCATCATCACGTCCATAATGATGATATCGAAAGACTGTTGTCGGCAAAGGAGGGCAGCCTCC
>CAMMKL010000113.1 GCA_946497265.1 uncultured Clostridia bacterium
GGCTGAAAACCCATCCAATTCCGGCATCATCACGTCCATAATGATGATATCGAAGGACTGTTGACGGCAAAGAAGGACAGCCTCCATGCCGTTAGAGGCTTCTGTGATTTGATGCCCTTCAAATACGGCATATTTTTTAATTAATTCCCGGATTTTCTGCTCATCGTCCACCACTAAAATATGATACATTTGAACCACCATCCTCTTTATGCATATAAGTATCTATTATGATAATCAAAAATTGTGATGATTTTTTGAACAAAAAGTGTTTCTGAATTTTTTAAACACAACGTTTCTTTTGGCTATAACGGAGCCAAAAACCTAAACTGTAAACAAAACATAGGCTTTATATAGGTAAAACTATGTTTCCCCACAATTGTAGTATTTTAATATATAACCTTCAATTCATGGCTCAGACATTTAAGGTTATAGTAACGCTGTGTGTTAATAGATTATTCCGGTTGGAATGGATTGTACGCTAAGGAAGAATATCTAGTTCCCATACTGCTTTGGTATATGGGCTGGCAACAGCGGTATATACGTTTTGGATTTGCCTCCTATGAATTTGCAATTGCGGTAACTTTAGCGCTGATTGTAATGTATGATGCGAATAGTGGTACGGGGGACAGGCAAAACCATTAATAAGAGAATTGGTATGCCTTTAATCAGCGTAATGAGATAGCCCTCCGGAATTTGATGGAAGGATATAAAAAGTACTTTTGGGGCAAAAATCGGTTGAAAAATTGGAAGGAGCCTGGGCATTGCAGTGGCATCGCTCCTTCTAAAATAAAATGGATACTATGTTGTTAAAGGGTATCGTTTTTGGCTTTCTCCAAGAAAATAGAAAAACAAAATAGCGATTTTATTCGGAAATCCTCCCATTCTGCTTGATTCAAACGACGCTATCTTTTATAATAGACATAGTTAAGACACATTTACAGGAAGATGAGTTCATTTAGACGGAGGATTTTCCATGAGAAACCGGTCAAAAAAAAGATGGCTGCAGGGTATCGCCCTGCTTTGTATGTTGGCCCTGTGTATTCCTTTGTTCCCTTCCACAAATGTGGCGGCTGCCACTTCTGCTTTGGTAACAACGGCGAGTGATTTGTATACACAAGCCAGCGATGAAAGCGACATAATCGCCACACTTTCCCGGGGTACGGTCGTAACTGTACTGGACAAGCAGAACGATTTTACTAAAATAAAGCTTGCAAATGACAAAACCGGATATTGTTGCACGGACAATCTGGATTTTGAGGGGATCATGGAAAGCGGCGACCTCTACACCGGTACCGCCACGACAACGTTGAACGTTCGTTCCGGCCCGGGCACCGCATACAAGGTGTTAACAACGCTTTCTTCCGGCGCAACAGTGGAAATAACTGACCTGAGCCGGCCGGACTGGGCAAGGGTTCGCCTGCAAAACGGAGCGGTCGGTTACTGCAGCAAAGAATATATGGAGATCAAAAAAGCATCCCCCAGCGGGGAAGAACCGGTTACATACAATGGCACGGCAAAATATCCGGCGGCAGTCCGCAGCGGCCCGGGAGCGGCTTTTCGGGCAATCGCCCATCTGCAAGTAGGCGATACCTTCACCGTTACCAACAACCAAAATCCACAGTGGTCCGAAGTAAAGCTTAGCGACGGCACAATAGGGTATTGCAGCAAAGCTTTTATTTTGGAATCTATCCCGGAAGTTCCGGAGGATCCGGATGATACCGAAGGGGCTGATGTCATCCTCCCCTTGGGGCAAACTCTCTATTATTCCGATGAAATCAACTGTAAAACATCCGATCCGCAAATTGCCATTGTATATGACGAATTGCCCAATTCAAATGGCAGTGGTTCGTATCAAGCGCCGGGATTCTTTATAGAAGGAAAGACCCGCGGCAAAGTGACCATCACCTCTACCGGAAACAGCAGCGGCAGAACCTATACGCGGGTGATTGCCGTGGTAAAGCCCGATCCTGTCAAAGTGGCATATACGTCGCCAAATTCGGCTGCCAAGGGGAGCGAGGTCAACTTGATTGCCGTTACCGACCAATTGCGCACGGCAGTAAAATTTGAAGTAAATATCAATGGTTCGGTTCGTACTGTGGAAGCCGGAAATCCTGTTGCAGAGGGAAGTACCTATGTTTGGACCGGTACCATCCAAGTAGATTCAGAAGGAACCTTTGACGTAACCGCCTATTCCAAAACAAACGGTGGCTGGGAAACCTGTGAAAATGCGGAAACCGATCTATACGTGACCGCTTCCACCGATTTGGTTACTACTACGCTGGAGGAACGCCGCGTCAGTGAAACAGGCATTGAATTTATCGGTACATGTGAAGGCTGTATCCCGTTTGTTTACGCCGACACGCTAGCCGGCAACATCCCAACCGTTGGCTATGGTAAGGTTATCACCAATGGGGGCAAGTTTTACAATAACCTAACGAGCCGGGAATGCAAAGCCGAATTGATCCAATCCGTTAATCAGGATAATTACGCTACCCAGGTAAATAAATTCCTACTAGATAACAATATAAAATTTAATCAACAGCAGTTTGACGCACTGGTCAGCTGTGCCTATAATCTGGGGGCGTATTGGCTTACCAAATATGATATCGGCGATGTACTGAAAAGCGCGTATGTTCCCGGCAGCAGTGGGGAAGAAACCTTGATTGGCACGGTCAAAGGGATTGACAGTGGAAGTTCTCTGAACATCCGTTCCGGCCCGGGTACCAGTTATAGCATAATCGGTAAACTTTATAACGGAAACCGGGTAACCATCCTCAGCAATTCCGGGAACGGCCTTTGGTTTAAGATCCGTACCGCCGAAGGGTTGGAAGGGTATTGCAGTTCTACCTATTTAAATGTTTCCACGGAATCTTCCTCCGGGGGAAGCCGAGATTTAAACTATGTAAGCTACAATGGCGTAGTGCGCGAAATTTCCGCCCTGCACCATGCAGGCGGCGTATGCGTGACCGGCCTGTATACCCGCCGCCTAGACGAGCTTGAAATCTTTTTTAACGGTGAATATAACCGCGAATACAACTACAGCTCACATAACCATCCCAAATTTGAATTACCTTCCTGCCTAGTAGGTAAGGTATAAACATGGTATCCTTTAAGAAAGGGCTCGGATCTTGATTCCGGGCCCCTATTTTATCCCCAACTAAAACTTCTTGAGTGCTTTGGCAAGGTAGCTAAAAAGCAAACGTTGGGAACCCGCGGTTTTTATCGCTACATACGGAAATTGTCGAACTAAGGTTGCGCATATTGCCATTGCAAAGGGATAGGGGTATAATATTTTTATCAAGAACGGCAAAGGTCCAAATTTGAAAGGGAGGCATCTATCAACATGCAAAAAGGACAGCAGATGTACGAAGGAAAAGCCAAAAAGGTTTTCGCGACGGATAACCAGGATTACTGCATTGTTTCTTACAAAGATGACGCCACTGCATTCAACGGGCAGAAAAAAGGGACAATTGTGGGGAAGGGCGTGGTAAATAACAGAATGTCCAACTACCTTTTCAAAATGCTGGAAGAAAAGGGAATAAAGACCCATTTTGTAGAAGAACTCAATGATCGTGAGACTGTGGTGAAAAAGGTTGACATTATCCCGTTGGAGGTTATTATCCGCAATAAGGCGGCCGGCAGTTTCTCGAAACGCTTGGGAATACCGGAGGGCACGGAGCTTAAGTGCCCTGTTTTGGAATTCAGCTATAAAGATGATGCTTTGGGTGATCCTATGGTGAACGAATACCATATTCTCGCGGCTGGATTTGCTACCAGAGAAGAAATAGATACCATATCGAAAATGGCATTTCAGGTAAACAATGCTTTGTGTGAATTCTTTAAAAGTGTTAATATTGAGCTGATTGATTTCAAATTGGAGTTTGGTAAATTCCATGATGAAATTCTGCTGGCCGATGAGATTTCTCCCGATACTTGCCGTTTTTGGGATATCAATACGCATGAAAAGCTGGATAAAGACCGCTTCCGCAGGAATTTGGGCGGAGTGGAAGAGGCTTACGCTGAAGTGATGAAGCGCATAGGCCTGTAAAAATGATAGAAGAATATAGGCGGCCTATGAGCAATCGTATGGCCGCTTATTTCGGATTTATCTTGATTCAAAAGGAGGAACCGTGTTGAAGGATACGTATGAATCCCCTTTGTCTTCACGTTATGCAGATCATGAAATGAAGTACCTTTTTTCGCCTGATATGAAGTTCTGTACCTGGAGACGGTTGTGGATCGCCTTGGCGGAAGCAGAAAAAGAACTGGGTCTACCGATAACCCAAGAACAGATTGATGAAATGAAAGCACACCAGTCCGATGTTAATTACGACGTGGCAGCACAGCGGGAGAAAGAAGTACGGCATGATGTGATGGCTCATGTGTATGCTTTCGGCGTTCAATGCCCTAAGGCTAGGCCGATTATCCATTTGGGGGCTACCTCGTGCTATGTAGGGGATAACACCGACATTATCATCATGACGGAAGCCTTAAAAATAGTGCGGAATAAGCTTGTAGGAGTAATTCGCGTACTGTCTGATTTCGCGGCGAAGTACAAGGCTCTGCCTACGTTGGCCTTTACACATTTTCAGCCGGCTCAGCCTACTACCGTGGGAAAACGGGCTACCCTGTGGATTCAGGAATTGCTGATGGATCTGGAGGACGTGGAATATCAACTGTCCAAAGCGAAGCTTTTGGGTTCGAAAGGAACAACGGGTACCCAGGCGAGTTTTCTGGAACTTTTTGAAGGAGATCATGAAAAGGTAAAAAAACTGGATCAAAAAATCGCTGAAAAGATGGGATACCGCCAGTGCTTTGCCGTTTCTGGCCAGACTTATTCCCGTAAACTCGACAGCCAAGTGCTTTCGGTTTTAAGTGGAATCGCACAAAGTGCGACGAAGTTTTCCAATGACATACGCCTGCTTCAACACTTAAAAGAAATCGAAGAGCCTTTTGAGAAAAATCAGATTGGTTCTTCTGCAATGGCCTATAAACGTAACCCCATGAGAAGCGAACGAATCGCCTCCTTAGCGCGCTATGTAATCGTAGATACCTTAAATCCGGCCATCACGTCGGCGACGCAGTGGTTTGAACGTACATTGGATGATTCCGCCAACAAACGCTTGAGCGTACCGGAGGCTTTCCTCGCGGTTGACGCCATTTTGAACCTATACCTTAATGTTGCCGATGGATTGGTGGTGTATCCCAAAGTAATCCATCAGCGGCTGATGAAAGAATTACCCTTTATGGCAACCGAAAACATTATGATGGATGCGGTAAAACGGGGCGCGGACCGCCAAGAACTGCATGAACGGATCCGGGTACATTCTATGAACGCCTCTAAGGTGATCAAAGAAGAAGGGGGAGAAAACGATCTGTTGGAACGTATTGCCTCTGATCCCATCTTTGGTGTTACCATTGAGGAACTGCATACGATTGTCCGTCCGGAAAAATATACCGGCCGGGCAGAACAACAGACGGAAGAATTCTTAAATGGGCCGGTCGCAGAAATGTTGAAAAAGTACGAAAACATGGCGGTCAACGCAGTAGAGATTAACGTGTAAAAAATCAGATTATTATATAAAGGGAGTGCCCTATTAATGAAACAGGATATGATCGTAATTCTTGATCTAGGCAGCCACGAAAACGCCAGGGTTGCCAGAGCCATTCGTGGATTGGGCGTTTACAGTGAAATCTATGCTCACGATACCACCTTGGAGCGGCTCAAAAAAATGCCTAACGTAAAAGGGATTATCGTAAGCGGTGGTCCGAATAACGTTGTAGACGGCGTAACTATTGACGTGGCCGATGAAGTGTATGCGAGCGGTTATCCGATGCTGGTAGTAGACCATCAAAGCAATAAGATGCCGATGGACGTGCAGCATTGGCCGGAAGATGACGCCGAACTGGTTAAGTTGTTGAAACCGTTTGTCTTTGGCGTATGTAAAGCAGAAGCAAACTGGAATATGAAGAATTTTATTGCTGATCAGGTTGAGCTGATCCGCAATCAAGTAGGGGATCAGAAAGTACTTCTGGCACTTTCCGGCGGTGTAGATTCTTCTGTCGTGGCGGCGTTGCTACTGAAGGCGATTGGCAACCAGCTTACTTGCGTCCATGTAAACCATGGCCTGCTGCGCAAAGGAGAACCCGAACAAGTCATAGAAGTTTTTCAAAATCAAATGAATGCCAATTTGATTTATGTAGATGCCTCTGAGCGATTTTTGACAAAGCTTGCCAATGTTTCGGATCCAGAGCAAAAACGGAAGATTATCGGCAGCGAATTCATCCGTGTATTTGAGGAGGAAGCCCGTAAACTAGAAGGAATCGAATTTTTAGCGCAGGGTACGATTTACCCGGACATTTTGGAAAGCGGCACCAAAACTGCAAAGGTAGTAAAATCTCACCACAATGTAGGCGGACTACCGGAGGATCTAAAGTTTAAGCTGGTGGAACCCCTTTATCAGCTTTTCAAAGATGAAGTGCGCGCCTGTGGGCTAGAACTCGGCCTGCCGGAGAGTATGGTGTATCGTCAGCCTTTTCCAGGGCCCGGCTTAGGTGTTCGCTGCCTAGGTGCCATCACAAGGGATCGTCTGGAAGCCGTGCGGGAATCCGATGCAATCCTGCGAGAGGAATTCAAAAATGCCGGGCTAGAGGGGAAAGTATGGCAATACTTTACCATCGTACCCGATTTTAAATCGGTAGGTGTACGCGACAACGCCCGCTCTTTTGAATATCCTGTTATTATTCGTGCTGTAAATACAGTGGATGCTATGACCGCTACGATCGAACATATTGATTGGGACTTACTCGACCGTATTACGAAACGCATTGTTAACGAAGTAAAAAACGTAAACCGTGTTTGCTATGATTTAAGCCCAAAACCCACTGCGACCATCGAGTGGGAATAAGCAAAAAGTGGATATGAGGGCCCGCAAACCCTTGAAAACACTGACTTTTTGATTTTCAGATTCCCCATTTGATAGCAGATTGATAGCACTCGTCAAATCC
>CAMMKL010000114.1 GCA_946497265.1 uncultured Clostridia bacterium
CGTCGCCGCCCTTACCGGGGTCTACCAGCATCGGGTCGGCTACAATCGCGTTCGCATCGTTTTCTGGTACGTTGGCAAACCCGTAATACAGGTTGTTGTCATACGTGCCGTTGCGGCTCCAGTTTGTTTCCGCCGGAGTCTCGCCCGCATAATAGAAGATGTTATTCTGCAGGTTGATCGAACCCGTGTTGTTCGAGTAGATCGGGGTACCTTCTTTGACATAGATCGTATTGTTGTATACTTCCGCCACGTTAGGATTGGAAAGCATAAAGATGTTTCTCAGGTCATTCTGGCTGACGTTGTAGCGGATGACGCTTTCAACGGACTGCTCCTGGCAAACGAGCAGGAATCCGCCTTCATTGTCGTGGCTGTAGTTGTACTGGTACACAGTACCAACGCTAAAATCACAGTCATAGGCCATGCCGTCGCCGTTTACCACGGTGTCATATGCCTCGTTAAATTGGAAAACAGCCTCTACGCATCTCCATGGCCAGATACCGGCGCTGTATTGGCCGGTGCCGGGCATCTCGTCACAAACATGGTTGGAGATATTGTACTCAATAATGGGACGGTAGCCATACATCGGAACGATGGCATCGCCGCCTGCATTTTCCACATAGTTGTTGCGGATCACCACGTTGGTGTGATAAAAACGCTCAATGAGTTCTGGAATTTTACCGTCGATGAATCCGCCGTATTTGGTGTATTCATCTCCGATAAAGCTCTTGTTCGGGCTGGCTCCCACAGAAATACCGGTGCGGCTGACATCCTTCACGTAGCAATTTTCAACCGAAATATCATTGAAGTGGGCCACGTCGGTGCCATCCAGGGTGCTGGCGTAGGAGTTAATAAAATAAATACCGCCGTTGTTATCCTTATTGACAACATCGCCGTAAATGTCGTGTACGTAGAGGTTATCCAAATGGATGCCGTCGTACACGCCTTCTTCGGTAATTTCCACCATCACGCCGGTCCGCAGGGCGCGCTCTTCGGCGGTGTTGGTGATTTCCAGGTTGCTGATGTTCCAATATTCCACATTTTTTAAGTAGATAACATCCTTTACCTGGCCCGCGCCGTGCAAGGCGGCGCGTTCCCCGGCGTCTTTCCCAATGGTATCGCCGTTGTAGATGTCCACCGTGATCGGATTCTCGGCGCTACCGGAACCCTGGGGATGGAATTTGCCGGTATACTCGGTTCCAGCCTTAAACAGGATCTTATCGCCCGGCTGGAACGTAATCCCTTCCAGTTTATTAAGAGATTTCCACGCTGTGGATGGGCTGGTCCCTTCGGCTTTATCGTCACCGTTTTCAGAGTCCAGATAATAGGACGTACCGACGGTTTCGCCGTCCTCTGCGGCCTGTACGGTCAGGCTGCCCGCCATCATGCTGAAGAGCAGGGCCACGGCCAGAATGACCGCTTCTAGCTTTTTCATCTTTCCTTTTAACATTTGTGCACCTCGGTTTCTTTCGGTTTGTGTTCTTCCTAATTATAAAATACCCTTTCATCCCCTTCCCTTAAATTGATGCGGCGGCTCCCCGCCGCCAAAGAGTCATGTTGTTTTATATGCAAAGGAGCACTGCCTTCTCCTGGTTCCCTACGAAGCAATACCACAAACAGGCTCCTTTGTACCAAAATAATTATAATACTATGCTGTATTTTTGTCTATATCTGAATGCTAGTTTGATCGATTGATCACTTTTTCTCAAACAACGATCACCATAGGCCAAATATACACACATCAGCATCCATTAAATATAGGGATAACATACAGAGAAGCTCTGCTACGCCTCCGTTATTTTTATCATTATACACGATTCCTTTTTCTAAAACCAGAGCCCAAATCTCCGATTTTCCTCTATTTTGAGGGAATTTTTTTGTTTATTCGTTTGTTTTCATTGTTTTTTGTGTATTTTCTCTTTCTTTTTTGCCTTTTCAAATTATTGCAACATAATCAATTTTTCTCGCTATGGCTTTCGGGTACGTCGCCTATTTATTATCATTTTCTTAAAAAATTGCAAAGAAATGAAAAAACCTGCTTTTCCGGGAATTCCTTACGCCCGCTTGCCTTGCATTTTCAAAAGCGCCCGTAGTATAATAAAAATAATTCGGCGTCCGGTCGAGTATTTTGACCGTGCACCAGAAACTTGGAGGTTATTTCAACCAATGTGTGGATATGTTGGCTTTACGAATCGGATAGAAAACGCGCAGGCCACCCTGAACGAAATGATGGACCGCATCGTGCATCGGGGGCCGGATTCCGCAGGCAGCTATGTAGACGACCAGATCGCCATGGGCTTCCGCCGGTTAAGCATCATCGATCTGGAGGGCGGCAGCCAGCCCATGTTTAACGAAGACCGATCGCTGGTGCTCACTTTTAACGGGGAGATTTACAATTTTCAAAAGCTACGTGAAGAGCTGATTGTGAAAGGCCATACCTTTGCAAATCGGGCGGACAGCGAGGTGCTCCTGCACGCTTATGAGGAATACGGCTGTAATTTTGTCAAACGGCTGCGCGGTATGTTTTCTTTTGTTATTTGGGATAAAAATAAGCGGCAGCTTTTCGGCGCGCGGGATTATTTCGGCATCAAACCCATGTATTACGCCCATATGGGGGATTCCTTCCTCTTCGGTTCAGAAATCAAGAGCTTTCTTCCCCATCCCCATTTCCGCAAAGAACTCAACGAAGAGGCTTTAGAAAACTATCTGTCCTTCCAATACTCGGTGGGAACCGATACCTTTTTTCAAAACGTCTATAAGCTTCCGCCCGCCCACTACTTTGTTTACCAAGACGGCAAAATGGAAATCACCCGCTATTGGGAGCCGGATTTCCAGCCGGAAGAGGACAAAAATCTGGAATATTGGGTTGAAGAAATCGAAAAGGCATTTGATGATTCCGTAGAAGCCCACAAGATCAGCGACGTGGAGGTGGGGTCCTTCCTTTCCAGCGGCGTGGACTCCAGCTATGTGGCCTGCACCGCCCATGTGGACAAGACTTTTACCGTCGGTTTCGGTGAAGACAAGCGTTACAACGAGATCAGCTACGCAGAGGAGCTGTCCCAATACATCGACGTCAAGAACATCAGCAAAACGATTACGGCGGAAGAGTTTTGGGCCACGTTTCCCAAAATACAATATCATATGGACGAGCCTTTGGCCGATCCGGCGGCGGCCG
This sequence comes from uncultured Clostridia bacterium, assembly GCA_946497265.1. GTDB lineage: Bacteria > Bacillota > Clostridia > Oscillospirales > Acutalibacteraceae > CAMMKL01. The sequence goes on from CAMMKL010000114.1 coordinate 3,173, forward strand.
CCCTTTATTTCGTCTGCAACACGGCAGCCAAACACCTGAAGGTCGCCCTCTCCGGCGAAGGCGCCGACGAACTATTCGGCGGATACAACATCTATAAGGAACCTCTGGAAAAAACTTCTTACGATAAAATCCCTTTCCCTATCCGCCGTCTTATCGGCAAAATTGCGGGGCTTTTCCCGGCCAAGCGCGGCTTAAACTTTTTGGTACGCCGCGGCCAGCGGCTGGAGGAGCGCTTTATCGGCAACGCCTATATGTTCAAGCCCAAAGAACGCCGAGCGCTGCTTAAGCACCCCGTCGGCGCGCCTGACCCAGCCGAGATCTGCAAACCCTATTATGATAAGGTAAAAGATAAAGAAACCGTTACCAAAATGCAGTTCATTGATCTGAACCTGTGGATGGTAGGCGATATTCTGCTGAAAGCCGACAAGATGAGCATGGCCAATTCCCTGGAAGTGCGCGTGCCATTCCTGGACAAAGAGGTCATGAAGGTCGCCCAGCGCATTCCTCAAAAATTTCGGGTAAACGCCAAAAACACCAAATTTGCCATGCGACAGGCCGCTCTGCGCCGGATGCCGCCGCAGGTAGCCGATAAAAAGAAGCTAGGGTTCCCGGTACCTACCCGCGTATGGCTCAAAGAAGAAACTTACTATAATATAGTAAAAGAAAAGTTTAATAGCGATGTTGCCAACACCTATTTTCATACCGATCAGCTGGTACGGTTACTCGACCGCCACAAAGCCGGCAAAGAGGATAATAGCCGTAAAATTTGGACGGTGTATACCTTCCTGGTCTGGTACGACCAGTTCTTTCCCAACAAAGCGGAATAACGCTTTCCAAAGCTTCTATCGCCGCAATTTTGATACACGAAGGAAATGGATTTGAAAAGGGCCTCCTGCTGTATTTTTCTACAGCAGGAGGCCTTATTGCGCCAAGAAGGTATTCCCAATCGGGAGGAGTAGGCTTACCGCAAAGATATTACGGCCGTTTCAGGCAAAGACGGACCGCCCGTCTTAATCTTGCGCCTTCAGCCCCCCATATGCAGCGGCGAAAACAATCTAAAAAGAACGGTCAATTTTTACTCGGATAAAAATAATCTGAGTTCCTTTTAATTCAAGGCGCCCGGTTATTCTGTTCACTGTTTCATTTACTGCTTGTTTTAAGAAATCAGCATGGAAAACAAGACCGTGAGCAGCCCGGATACGCCGATGGCAATGCTGCTCATCGCCCCTTCGGCTTCCCCAAGCTCCAACGCCCGGCTGGTGCCTACGGCGTGGCTGGAGGCTCCGATGGCAAGTCCGGCCTCCACGGGATTTTTTACCCGGAACAGTTTGAGCAAAGCGGGGACGGCTACCGCCCCTAGGATGCCGGTCAGCACCACCATGGCTACTGTGACCGGGACCAACCCGCCGTTCTGGGCGGCAATCTCAATGGCAATCGGGGTGGTAACCGATTTGGGCAGCAAAGAGGCGGTCAATTGCTCGTCCAGACGGAACAGCTTACAGAGCAGATAAACGCTCCCCATTGAAGTGACCGCTCCTGCTGCGCAACCGGCCAAAACGGGAAGAAGGTTCTTCTTCAGCAGCGAAAATTGGTTATAGATGGAGATCGCGAGCGAGGCTGTGGCCGGCGCAAGGAAAAGGGAAATAAAATCGCCGCCGGTTTGATAGGCTTCCAACGGGATGTGAAACGCCGAAAGGAAGGCTACCACCAATAAGATCGCGATCAATAACGGATTGGCTGCCGCCCAACCGGTTTTCTTATGAATCCACACCCCCAGTTCATACGCGAAAATACTCAGCACAATACCGAACAAAGGGGACTCTAAAATCTGCGTCATGGCGCTGCACCGTCCCTTTTTTCGATTCTTTTGCTGCGAAAACGCTCCTGCAGGCAGATGACCGCACGTACGGTATAGGCGGTAACGGCAAAGGTCAGCAGGGTGCTCACCACTAGGATCACCAATAAGGGAAACAAATTTTGCCGCAGAACATCAAACTGCCCCATAATGCCCACCCCGGCGGGAATGAAAAAGAAAGACATGTTCTTCAGCAAAAAATCGGTTTTTTCCCGGATATGTTCTACCTTCAATACGGTCAAAAGCAGCAGCAAGAGGATTAACATACTGATTACACTGGCCGGAAAGGGGAACGGCAGCGCAGCGGAAGCCCCCTCCCCTACCAGGCAGACCGCGAATACCAGGCCGATTTGTATCATCAATTTCATGGGTATTCTCCTATTTCTGGTTTCGTGGCCGGGACTAGGATGCCCGGCTCTCCTTATTCTATTATGCTTCCCGGTACGGACAATAAAAACCCGGAGATCGGCGGCCTGCCGTCCTCCGGGTTTTCGCCAAATATAGGGGCTGCCGGTGCAGTTCCCGAATATTATTTAAAGTAGTATACGCCGGACTCGAAGATGCGCTGGTCTTTTTCCCCCGGCACGTTGCCATAGAGGTTTGCCCCTTTGCGCTCGCTGTGGCCCATCTTGCCCAGGATGCGCCCGTCCGGGCTGGTGATACCTTCCACTGCGCAGACCGAACCATTGGGGTTCCAGTCGATGACGGATGAAGGGTTGCCGTTAGGGTCTACATACTGGGTGGCGACTTGCCCGTTCGCAATCAAAGCGCGCATGGTGTCGTCATCCGCTACAAAGCGGCCTTCCCCGTGGGAAACCGGCACGGCGTGCACGTCGCCCACACGCACGCCGGCAAACCAGGGCGATTTTACCGATGTGACGCGGGTATATACCATACGGGACACATGGCGGCCCAGGGTATTGAAGGTGAGCGTCGGGTCCGACGGTTTGATTTCGGTGATCTTGCCGTAAGGTACCAGCCCCAGCTTAATCAGCGCCTGGAAGCCGTTGCAGATCCCCAGCATCAGGCCGTCCCGCTGTTCCAACAGGCGGGCGACCGCTTCGGCAATACGTGGGTTGCGGAAAGTGGTGGCAATAAACTTACCCGAACCGTCCGGCTCGTCGCCGCCCGAAAAACCACCGGGCAGCATAATGATGTTCGCTTCGTCGATGGATTTTTCCATACGGAGGATGGTTTCCTCAATATCCGCCGGGCTCAGGTTCTTGACAATGAGCACGTCGGCCTGTGCACCGGCTTTCTCAAATGCGCGGGCGGTATCGATTTCACAATTGGTGCCGGGAAAAGCCGGGATGAAAACGCGGGGCCGAGCGGCCTTGATCGCCGGGGCCTTCCGGATTCGTTCCCGGTAAAGCGGTACGTCGATGTTCATGCCGGGCGCTTTCGCTTTGGTAGGAAAGATTGTTTCCAGGGGTTTCCTCCACGCTGCAAGACAAACGGAAAGCTCCAGAATCCCGTCGCCCAAAACGATTTCCGCCTTGCGGTTGGTTTTTCCCAGCAGCCCGCCCCCGACTTCCTCAAACAATTCATTTTCATCCTTCAATTCGAGAATGAGGCCGCCGGAAAGCGGTGCGTACAGTGTTTTGAGATCCGGATTGCCGTGGAAGGTAAAGCCGATCCGGTTTCCGAAGCACATGCGCGCTACCGCTGCGGCCACGCCTCCTTCCCGCACGACGCCGGCGGATAGCACCTTGCCCTCGGCCATCTTTTTGTATACGGCCGCATACATCGCTTTCAGCTTGCCCCAATCGGGCAGCAGGGTTTCCCGGTTTTCCGGAACCGGCAGGAAAACCACGGAGGAATCGGCCTTTTGAAAACAGGCGGACAACGTCTTGCTCGCCTTGCTCATCCCCACGGCAAAACTGACCAAGGTCGGCGGCACGTCCAAATGCTCAAAGGAGCCGGACATGCTGTCCTTGCCGCCGATGGAGGGCAGGCCCATTTGAAGCTGTGCCTCCAGGG
>CAMMKL010000115.1 GCA_946497265.1 uncultured Clostridia bacterium
TACCCCAGCACACCCGCGCCCATGGCAAACACAATGATATTAAAAATCGTTTTGCCGCTTATCCTTTTTTTCATATTCTCCCTCTCTCCGAACCTCTTAAAATGCAAATACACCGGTAACCGGCGTTCCGTTTTTCCTAACTATAATACCCTATCTTGATTGCAAAATCAAGAGAAGGAATCAATTCTTGCGCTAAGGTAAAAAATGCCGACGGCTGCTTTGATGATGCATCCGTCGGCGTGTGATGGCTGGTTGGAAACAGGCTGCTTTTTACTCGCTTGGCCCAACACGGTATTTGGCGGCTTTGGCGGGATATTTGGAATTCGAAATCGATTCGGTTTTGACCACTTCGCCGTTTTTGTAGAATAATTTTTCACCGGTAGCCGTGCTGCCGGAACGACCGGGTTGTTCTTTGACTTTTTGCCCAGGCGCCAAGGAATTGTCCACGGTAAGGATGTCCTCCGGCTGGGGGATGGTGCTGGTCTGACGGCTGACTACCTCAATCTCGTCCCACGATTCGGGATGCTTGCCGTAGATATTGACCGTCAGCTTATTCCCGCTTTCCCACGCTTCAATATAGATGGGGGTGTCGTAGTTGTTTTTGAATTGAAAATCCATAGATGGATAAGCTATAGCGGCGTCCTGCCCAATTGGGACGTAGGAGGATCGTATGGAATGCGGGCTGCGGGCGACCACCGTCAAATCGGCACGCAGGACCGCGCCATAGATGGTGGTGGAGGCTTGGCAAACGCCTCCGCCGTACCCGGTGGTAGATTGCCCGTTGACGATGACACCCGCCGGATAAAAGCCTCTTTCGGCGGTAGTGTCACCCACAATACCGTTAAAGGAGAAGACTTCGCCCGGCTGCAGCACAGTGCCGTTTACCAGTTCCAGGGCGCGGCGCATGTTGGCTGTGCCGTTGGCCGTATTGGTTGATGTGGTGGAATAAGTGGAAATGAGCTGGGTCAGATTCGCCAGATCGTCAGAAAGGCCGGTGTATTCCACCACCTGTGTAGGCGCTTGCATAGAGCCGGTTTGTTCGTCAGAATGAAGGATCTCCATAATCTGGTTTGTTAAGCTTTCTACATCGATGACAAGACCGTCAGAGCCGTCGGTATAGGAAAAACGGTTTTCGGAAAGGGGGTGAAACGAAACCTTACCGGGCACAGCGTCTATGGAGCACTCGGTATCGATCCGGTCTACCAAATTTTTAACGACGGTTTCGGTATCGGTACGTTTCACAGTAATTTCATATTCCTTAGGGGAACTGTCCCTTAGGGCACAGATATTTTCATAGCGTTCCATTCGGTCGCCCGTACGGTAAAGCCCATAGGCATTCAGCAGGACGGACTGTGTATTGTACTCATAAGAAAAATCGTCTTCCGTAAGGGTATAGGTGTTATTTTTGTAGGTAATGGTAAGATCTACTTCATCGCGCAGGGAAGGCTCCAGTTCCTTGAGCAAGGCTTCCGCTTCGTTGATGGTCTTGCCTCCAACATCAATCCCCTCTATAGAGATGCCCTCGTAAAAGGTGGTAACCCCTATTGTATCATCGACCAGCTGGTTAAAAGCGCGCTCCTGTTCAGCCGCCACCTCTTTGTTGTGTTTATCCACCAGGTACCAAGTAAGGGCAGCCGCGAGGATCAGTAATAGAAAGGCAGAGATGGAGGCAATCCATATTCTTTTTTTCTTTTTTTCTTTTTTGTTTTCCTGTATGGACGCTGTATAGGCATCGGACAGGATGGAGTTGGTATTTTGATCTTGATTGTGTTTGGATTCCAAGAAGGAGTCCTCCTCTCAAAAATATCAGCTTAGCCCCGGTAGTTCTTTTTATTTATGATACATCAGCAGGCAGGCAAAGTAAAGTTACATCTTCTTTACCAATCAAAAAAGGGGGAAGGTTTCCCTCAAATCCCTGCCTATTTGCCTAATTTTGACAGAGGCATATTGAACAATTCAAAAAGAAATGGTATAATCAGCGAATGAATAGGTGAAATATCACTTCGTTTGAGGAGGGCGCGGCGTGCCAGCAGTAATTGAGATTACCAACCTTTACAAGTCTTTTGGAAAAGTACCTGCTCTCATAGATGAAAACCTTACTGTGGAAGAAGGCGAATTTTTTGGTTTTATAGGACCGAATGGCTCTGGAAAATCCACCACTATCCGGCTCCTGCTCAATTATTATCGCCCTACCCGTGGAACGGCGAAGGTTTATGGGTTGGACAGCGTAAGGGACAGCATAAAAATCCGCAGCTTGACGGGATATGTCCCAAGCGAGGTCGATTTTTACGGCGATATGAAGGCCGGGGAACTGATTCGCTATGCCGCTAAGTTGCGCCGTTGGCGTGCAAAACAGAAGATGGAAGAATTATGCGATCTGTTTGAGGTGGATACCGAACAGTATATGGGGAAAATGTCTCTAGGGAATCGGAAGAAGGTGCTTCTGGTGATGTCGCTGATGCATTCCCCCAGGCTTTTGCTTCTGGACGAACCGACGTTGGGGTTGGATTCGCTTACCAAAAGGCGGCTGAAAGATTATTTGATAACCGAAAATGAGCGGGGCACCACCATTTTCTTTTGCAGCCATGATATGGCGGAAGTACAGGAGTTGTGTGGTAGGATGGGCATCATCCGAAACGGGACCATTCTGGAAGTGGCTGACGTAAACGCCATCTCCGCTTCCGATTGCCGCCGGATCAGTTTGAAAACCGAGGAAGATATGACCCCGCTGTTTTCTCTGTTCCATATTGGAGTGATCCAGCATACAATGGACGATTATCTGCATTTTTCTTATACCGGCGACATCAATCTCCTGCTTCAGGCGCTCCAAAATTACCGGTTGGACGACCTGCAAATCAGCCTTCCTTCCCTGGAAGATGCGATGGTCCGTTATTATGAAAAAAAATTGGATAAGGAGGATAAAGAATTTGAACGAGCCAATTCGCCCGCCGGCTTTGCGTAATATACACGAAAGGGAACGCAAGCCGGTGAGTACCTACCGCTTTTTTGAATCCTCCATCTTTGTGAAAAGCCTGCGGCAGGGCCTTTTGAGCCTTTTTCTGTGGATGGTTCTGTCCGGGGGGTTGCTCATATTACTGCTTTACTGTTTCCATCAGATTGCCGGCAGCGATTTTTCGGAAATCCTAAACGACATGCTGCAGGCATTTCCAGAGGGGATGCGCAGCCAGTTTGGGCTGGGCGCCTTTTTGGATTTTTCGTCATTCCGAAATTATTTTTCGGTCACCATGCAGATCATGCTGCTGATTGGATGTATATTTGCTTCTTACCTGGGAACCACCTCTATTGTACGCTTTGCAAGCGATCATAGTACGGCGTTTATTCAGGCCCTGCCTGTTAGCCGTGCGTCGGTTGTATTAAGCAAGCTTGCCTCCCAGTTATGTCTGCTGGTTTTTTATAATGTGTTTGTCTTTTTGATCGCCGCCCAGGCAAGCATGGGCTATGTGCCGGATATGGGAATTTTTATGGGGGAAATCCTGCAGGTTTTCCTATCGTTCCTTGCGGTAGAGGCCGTTTATCTGGGGCTTGGGATCTTTCTTTCTGCTTTCTTGACGCATATCTCGCAGGCTGCAGCCGCAGCGTTTATGCTTTTTATCGCTACTATGCTGTTTGGGGTCATGGGTGGTGCTTTCCAGGAATTACACTGGCTGGTTCCGCTTTCTCCTTATTATTATATGGCTGTCTATCCATTGATGGAATCGGGCTCATTTGTTTCCGGAGGATTGTTGGCAGGCTGTGCTGCTGCGTTGCTTGTTTGCGCTGCACTTGCTTGCGCTTGGTATTCTTACCGGAATTTGGATATTTAATTTTTCAGGAGGTTGATTATGAAGATCCTGATTTTATCCGCTTCAACCGGAGGAGGGCATATGGCGGCGTCTGCCGCTGTAAAATCCTATATACTTTCCAAAGAGCAAGACGCGAATGTTGAAATCGTCGATACGCTGGAATACATCAGCCCCTTGCTGAATAAGACCATTACAGAGGGATATGTCTATTTGGCGACAAAAACCCCTAAAGTATATGGAAATATGTATCGTTCCGCCAATAAGGAACGCATGCTCAACTCGGTATTAAGTGGTTTTAACGGTTTGTTTGGAAAAGCCTTGCTCCCGCTATTGGCGGAATTTAACCCGGATGTGATTATCACCACCCATCCGTTCAGTACGGAGATGGTTTCGGATCTGAAGCAACTGGGGAAGGTGAAGGTGCCGCTTTTGTGTATTATGACCGACTACGCCCCCCATAAAACTTGGATTAACCCAGGCGTTGACAGTTATGTGGTTTCCAATGAAGGTATGGTGGATGTAATGGTACAGATGGGGGCGCCCAGGGAATTGATACATCCCTACGGCATCCCGGTAGACGGAGCTTTCTATACCAAAAAGGATAAGGCGGCCATTATTTCGGAAATGGGTTTGGATCCCAATATACCCACAATCCTGATTATGGCCGGCAGCTTCGGAGTAACGAATATCCTGCGTATCTACCACAATATCATAAAAATTGATTTGGATTTTCAAATCATTGTCATTACGGGCAGGAATCAGCGCCTTTACGATGCTTTTGCAAAAATACTGCAAAAACAGAACGAGGCCAAACCGCGCCGAAAGGTTAGAATTTGGGAAGATGGTTCGGAAGTAAAAACGGTTCCTCTGAAAGAGAAACCCAAAAAGCCGACGAAACTCCTCTTTTTTACCAAAGAAGTATACAAATATATGCAGATTTCCGATCTGATCATCACCAAGCCGGGCGGCTTGACCGTTTCAGAAGCGTTGGCGTGTAACCTGCCGATGGCCATTTTCGACGCAATCCCGGGCCAGGAAGAGGAAAACGCCGATTTCCTGATCGACAACAACATGGCGGTGCGCATCCAAAAGGGTTCTTCCTGTGCCGATACCATCTATAACCTGCTGGCAAATCGCGATCAGTTGGAAAAGATGAAGCAATCCTGCCAAACCTTTGATAAATCCAAATCGAGCGAAAATATTTATCAGGAAATTTTGAACCTGATGCATAAGTAAGGCAAAGCGGAGGGGATCGGATTCGGGCATCTAGCCGGGACGAGAGCCGCTTTTCATAAGGGGGAATTTCTTATGCGGACAAGACAAAACAGGATACTTCAAATCCTGTTCACTGTAGCGGCGGCAGGATGGATTGCTTTTGTGTTTTCCAATTCCATGCTCAATGCGGAACAGTCCTCTGCCAACAGTGCGGGTTTTTTCAATGCCCTGCAAAATTTGTTTAACGCCGTGGGGCTTCCATTCGGGCTGACCGAATACGGCATCCGAAAAGCTGCCCATTTTGCCGAGTTTGCGGTTTTGGGCATTTTGTTGATGGTTGCTGTCCGTATGTATTCGCCGCGTCCGGTACGGCATCTCTTTCCGCCTTTCTTTATCGGTTTGGCTACCGCGGTAACCGATGAATATATACAGTTGTTTTCCAAAGGGAGAAGCAGCCAGGTGGGGGATATTGTACTTGATTTCGCGGGCTTGGCGGCCGGCATTGTCATTTGCCTTTTGGTTATTTGCCTGGTTGACCGGCGCAGGCAAAGGAATTCGCTCCGGTATCATTTTTAAATGGAATTTATATACAATAAGGATTGCAAGTATAAAATTATTACCGATTGTTTATTTGTGTTGGGAGCTTTGAAGCATAAACAAAAAGGGGCTGCCGTCCTGTACGGAAAAACCGCACAGGACGGCAGCCCTGAACTTATAGGAGAGGATTGCCGCAAAAGTCACTTTTACCGAAAAAGGGAATGGGTACTGATGAAGAACCTTTTCTAAACACTGCTCAGCAAAAGCAAAAAATATAGGGATGTGTGTTTTTTCTATTTTCCGGTTTGTTCGCCCTCTGAAGAAGGCTCTTCTTCCGGCAAGAATTGCACATGCAGTTTGGTAATGCGCTGGTCGTCCATTTCGGTGACGGTTACCTTTAGGTTCCTATAGGTGAAGCTTTCGCCTACCTCTGGAATGTGTTCCAGCATTTCCAGGGCCCAGCCGCTTACAGAGTTGTATTCGCTGTCGAACCGGCGCGCGTCGAAATCGATCCGGTCAAATAGATCAAGCGTATTTAAATCCCCCTGCACTTCATAACTGCCGTCCGGCAGGGCGACCAATTCCTGCTCAACCTCTTCGTCTTCATCCCAAATTTCTCCCACCAGCTGTTCCAATAGATCTTCCATGGTAACCATGCCCAGAATGCCGCCATAATCGTCGGTGACCAAGGCGACATGGATCTTTTTGCGGCGAAAGTCATTGAGCAGCGAGGAGAGTTTCTTGGTTTTATAAATAAAAAATGCCGGCTGTAACATGGCGCGGATGTCGATCGGCTTATTTTCCACCAGAGCCTCCAGGAAATCCCGCGTATGCAGAATGCCGATGATATCATCCACATTGTCCTCATAAACAGGAATACGGGAAAACCGCTCCCGCAGGATGATTTCGCGGTTTGTTTCCAAATCGTCGTTGATATCGATGGAAAGCATGTCTACACGGGGCGTAAGAACAGCCTGGGCGGTTTTTTCATCAAATTCCAATGCGTGCTGGACCAGCTCGCTTTCCTGTTCTTCAAGCACCCCTTCTTCCTCGATGCTCTCAACAATATATTTCAGTTCTTCTTCCGTAACCGAAGGGGAGGTGTCCCCAGGGGAGGAAGAAATCTTTTTTGCTAATTTTTTCAAAAGAATGAACAGCAGCACCAAAGGATACGTGATGATCATCAAAACATGCATAATATTGGCAACTGTGAGAGCGAAGCTTTCGCTATTCTCCTTTGCCAGGCTCTTGGGGAGCACTTCACCGAATATTAGGATGAGCACCGTCATTACCGCCGTGGAAATGGCCGCGCCGGAAGGACCGAACAGATCGACGGCTAAAACGGTTGCGATAGAAGAAGAAGCAATATTCACGATGTTGTTGCCAATTAAAATAGTAGACAACAGCTCGTCATAC
>CAMMKL010000116.1 GCA_946497265.1 uncultured Clostridia bacterium
AGGTCGGCATAATTTTCCAACAGGCCTTGGGGATCGGCGTCTTCGCCCTCCAAGGCCATCATCAGCTTAAACGCAACCCCTACGCCGGCAAGCTGTTTAAACCGGCTGGGGCAATCCTCCCGATGAGGATCTACCACCGCTACCGCCTCGGGCAGTTCTCCCTGAGGCTGGTGGTGGTCGGTAACCACCACCTCCATACCTAGGCGGTTGGCCAGACGGATTTCTTCCAAGGAAGCAATCCCGTTATCCACAGTGATAATCAGACGCACTCCCTGCTGGTGCAGGTACTCGACTGCGGTACAGTTCATACCATAGCCTTCGCCCTCCCGATTGGGGATGTAATACATCACATTGGCCCCACAGGATTCCAGATAGGAAAATAAAAGGGCTGTCGCGGTCACCCCATCGGCATCATAATCTCCATAAACACATATTTTTTCAAAGCAGTTGATTGCCTGTAAAACGCGCACAGCCGCCTTTTGCATATCCTTGATTTCCAGAGGCGGGGCAACCGCCCCGCCCGGCTGTAAAAACGCTTCGATCTCTTCTTGTTCTGTTATGCCGCGAATCTGCAAAATCATCGCAAGAAAATAAGGAAGGCCCCGGATTTCTGCCAGGCGGGAGGCTTCCTCTTTATTTATCTGCGAGATCACCCATTTCTTCATGCTCACATCAATACACCTTCCCCATAATACCTTATTGTATCATTGAACCGTTTGATATTCAACCAAAATGTCTTCCCGGCACCGTTTTTCTCACCTATTTAGAATTTGTTTTTACTAATTTCACCAAATTATTTGTTGTTTGCTCACATGGATTCACCTCTTTCGTTCAATCTAAGATCTGGTTGTTATCGTGAAAAAGGAACCAATTACCGGTTAAATATGGTATGGGGGCAAAGCAATTAAGACAATTATGTCTACAAAATAAGCGCAAAAATTCCCGGAACCGGGCACTAACCCGTTCCGGGAAATTGTTTTTTTATTTATAAAATACCTGCCAAGCGCAGCAAATGCTGAGCATTCGTCGTGCGGCACCGACCGGGCCGCATTTTGTAGTCAAACAGAATTTCATCCCCTTTGTACTGTTCGGCAAAATGATAATTTATGGCCATAACCGCCGGATCATTTTCCAAGTCACAGAGCTCAAAGTCATGCGTAGTCACCATCAGAAGGACTTGCTCTCCGGATAACCTGCGAAGAGTTTCCTGCGCTCCCAGAATACGGTCGCGCGAGTTCGTCCCTTTATAAATCTCATCAATCAGGGCGAGCATAGGTTTTCCTAATTTTTGATAACGTATCATTTCTTTGATGCGCAGCAGCTCCGCGTAGAAGGTTGATATCCCTTCGCTTACGCTGTCCTCTATCCGCATAGAAGTCAATACCGCCATTTTGGATGCGCAAAAGGTTTTGGCCAAAACCGGCCCACCCGCATCGGCTAAAAACAAGCTGCTCCCCACACTTCGCAAAAAAGTTGTTTTGCCCGACATATTGGAGCCGGTGATCATACAGCAGCCATGCTTTAGGCTTAGGTCGTTGCCAACCGACTTCTCTTCTGCAATGAGCGGATGTTTCAAATCCTGGAAGGATAGATAAGGGGCTTGCCCGTCGGTAACCTGTGGAAAACAATAGGATCCCTTTACATTGCAAAGGACAGAAAAGCTGATCAGCGCTTCCAGTTCTCCCGTTAGTTGTAGCCAAGCCTCAATTTCTGCTCCATAGGCGTTCCGCCAATGGATAAAACGATCCGCACAATGATAATCCCACAACAAAAGGCCATTGTACACCAGGAACGCAATCCCATTGTGGCGGGCGTTGACCGCTTCTCCAATCCGTCTGAGCGTATTCAGCGCATTGGAAGCCCCGCCGTTTTTCCGCACCGCCTTTTGTATTTCGCAAAGTTTGCCGCTTTGAAACGACTCACGTTCGATCAAGGAGAATATCGACTGATACGCAGCGATGCTACGGTAAAAACGATAAACCGGATGTAAAATCCGGCCGTTCCGTTGAAAGCCCAGAATCACAAACAAAAGCTGAAGCAAAAAACATAGGAAGAAGAAAGACAGGCTCCATTTGATAAACACGCCGAAAAGGGCCGAAAGCAGAAAAAATAGGGTTATGAACGGAAAGCCCCACATCAAAATAGAAAGCGCCGACGGCTGGGCGTCTGTATTCCGGGAAGCCCGGATAAAATCCGCTGCTGCTTTTTTATCCGATTCTGCATTTTTTCGTTTCATCTGCTTCCCCAAGCACTGTAGACGGAGGGTAAATTCCTGCTTGCCTGCCAGTTCTTCCACCGCCTTTTGCCGAGCCTCCCGCTCTAAAGCATCGGGGGCGCCATCCCGCAACCACTCCGCCAGGCAATCAGCTCCATATACAGTGTTTGCCGCGCAAAGGTATTGGTAGAGGGAACCCTTTCCCAACAGATCCAAATCCCGTGCCTGGGGAAAATCCTCCGTCAGGTATTCCTCTCCGTCGCACGGGAATTGCTTCCAGCCTTCACCAAAACGCGCAAGATATTCCTTTAACACCTCTTTTTCGGCGGCAAGGCCGTTTTGATGTTCTTCAATTTGATTGTGCCAAGCAATCAGAAGCAGAAAAGCCACCGCCCCTATGCCGCACAACACATAACCCGTGTAAAAGCGGAGCGAGAGCGCCGCAATCAAACTTACTAAAGTAACGAGAGCGACCACAGCCCGTAAAAACGAACAACGGTTAAACTTTTTCTTATATACTTCCAGTTCCTGTTCACAGCTTGCTAATAACGCTTCCAAACGATGCTTTTTCACGAATCATCCACCTTTTCGATATTGCTAACTATCCGAATGTTACTTGTCATCTTGACCGTCCGGTGCGCCGCAACCCGACATGCAACGCCAAAAGCTTTTGCCATACCCTCTTTTCGGATTTTATAAAGCCGATGGATTCCCAAAAGCTGCCGCCAACCGATCCCCCAAACCCCGGCTGAATGGGAAAATAGAATACCAACAGAAAAATATGTTTTTCTGTTGATACTAATCGTGTCAAAATCATCTTTTACACTTTAAAAAGTTCATCTTTTCCTCCACAGTTTTATGGAGCACATGCAAGGCGGATTTCATATTCTGGTACTGCGCACTCCCACGAATAAGTTTAATTTCGTATGCGAAAGGAAAGATTCGGTATGCCTTACTATCCGTCTGCTTATGGAGGGCTTTACCAGGCCGGTAACCAACAGATTGTTATTTCAAAACCGGATGCCTTTGTTCCGTTATGCCTTAAAAATAAGCTGCCTTCTCTTGGCGTCAAAGCAAATGGGGAAAATGGATTGGTGGTTCAGGATAGTGGCGATTATGAATTGAACTATCACGTCCTGATTTCTGCAAGCGATGCTGTTACCGTTTCGGTCTGTGTACGCAAAAACGGATCTCCCATCTATGCAAGCTTAGGCACACGATCCCTAGCAGCGTGCAGAAGTCCATACCCCTTTGAAGGGGGTCTGTCCGCCTCTATCATTGTAGCTTTACAGGCAGGCGACATACTGGATCTGGCGGCAACGGTGTCAGGCACATTGCCCCCCTATCTGGATCTGTCTGTACTTGGAAATGCTACACTTACCTTAAAAAAATTATAGCTTATAGCACTGGAAGAACGCGGCACAGGCCGAAGGCGTAAGTTTTAATTAGAAGTCTGTAGATAGACCCCATTTAACAAATTCAAAGTGAACATTAAGGGCAAAAAAAATACTTTTTCACCCTCTCATTTTTCATTTCCTATATCCTTTCATAAACATACCAATGGATCATGTTCCGTGGTCCAGTTCCAACGCGCGGTCGGCTAAAATCATTGCGAGCCGGGGGTCTTCCCCCAGTGTGCGTCCTAACCGGACAGTAAGTGTGGGGTGTTCCCGCACATATTCCCATAAAACGTTTTCCAGACGGCGCACATGCACGCCGTCAAACAAAAAATAAGGGATTACCCGAATCTCCCGCGCACCAGCTTTCCCGAGCTTTTCAAGCCCTTGTTCCAGCGTCTGCCGTCCAAATTGCAGGCACGCCGTTTCCACCAAATAGCCGGGCAGCTGTATACGAACCTGCTTGGCTATGCTCTCCAGCACGCGCGCAGCCTCTGCTTCCCGGCTGCCGTGAGATAAAAGAAGTATTCCGGTCATGCCTTTCCCTCCCTAAGGAAGAATGCTTCCGCGCAGGCAAGCATTTGCTCGATCTGTTGATCCGTGTGGGCATCGGAAAGGAAAATGGCCTCAAATTGGGAAGGTGCAAAATAAAATCCGCCCTTCAGCATATGTTGAAAATAGCGGCCAAAACAGGCGGTATCGGAGGCTTTGGCATCTTGGTAATTTCGGACCTTTTGCGGCGTAAAGAACAGGCAGGACAGCGACCCTACCCCTGTAACCGTACAGGGCGCGCCGGTACGGGAAATGATCTCCCGCAGGCCGCCGCGCAGCTTGTCGCCCAGCCGTTCCAGGTTCCGGTATACTTCCGGGTGATCGCGCAGCAGGCTTAACTGACAAATACCCGCCGCCATCGCCACGGGATTGCCGCTGAGGGTACCTGCCTGATAAACCGGGCCCGCCGGGGCTATCTGCTGCATAATCTCCCGTTTGCCTCCATACGCCCCCACCGGCATGCCCCCGCCTATGATCTTTCCAAAAGTTGTCAAATCTGCTTGCACGCCGTACCGCTCCTGCGCCCCACCGGGCGCCAGGCGGAATCCGGTAATTACTTCGTCAAAAATCAGTACGGCGCCGTTTTCCGTGCATATTTCCCGAATCTTGGGCAAAAAATCTTCTTCCGGCGTAACCACCCCCATATTTGCCGCCACTGGTTCTATAATTAGCGCGGCGATCCGGCCGCGGTTCGCTTCAAACAGCTTTTCCACACTGTCAAAATCGTTGTATACCGCCGTTAAGGTATCCTGCGTGCATCCCTCTGGTACCCCTGCGCTGCCCGGCAGGCCGCCTGTCATCAAGCCGGAACCCGCTTTTACCAAAAGAGCGTCAAAATGGCCATGATAGCAGCCTTCAAATTTGATGATCTTATCCCGCCCGGTATATCCTCGCGCGGCGCGCAGGGCGCTCATCACCGCCTCGGTTCCGGAATTGACCATGCGCACCATTTCCAAGGAAGGGACCATAGAGCACATCAGCTCCGCCATCTCCACCTCGGCTTCGGTAGCAGCTCCAAAGCTAAGGCCTTGCCGGGCGGCTTTGCAGACGGCCTGTACCACGGCCGGATGGCTGTGCCCTAAAATCATTGGCCCCCAGGAACCCACGAAATCCACATAGGCGTTGCCGTCTACATCCATAATATGGGAGCCTTCCGCCCGCTCAATAAAACAAGGACAACCCCCTACGGCCTGAAAGGCCCGCACCGGGCTATTTACCCCGCCGGGGATCACCCTCTGCGCCTGCTGAAACAAACGGTCCGATTTCGCCATCAGCCGATCCTCCCCTCGTCCATCCATTTTGCCAATTCCCTGGCATAATAGGTGATTAAAATACCGGCGCCCGCACGGAAAATACTCGCCGCCGTTTCACAAACAATTGCCGCCTCATCCATCAGCCCTGCTTTGGCTGCGGTTTTTATCATGGCGTATTCCCCACTGACGCTGTAGGCCGCGCAGGGTACATCGAAAGCGCTGGATACTTCATGGATCACGTCAAGGTAAGAAAGGGCTGGTTTTACCATAATGAGGTCGGCCCCCTGTTCAATGTCCAGCGCCGCCTCTTTGACGGCTTCCCGGCGGTTGTGGTAATCCATTTGATACGCCTTACGGTCTCCAAAGGACGGGGCGGAGCCTGCCGCTTCCCGAAACGGACCGTAAAAAGCGGAGGCGTATTTCACCGCATAGGAAAGAATTGGAGTATCTGCGTATCCGTTTTCGTCCAGGGTGTTGCGTATCGATAGGACACGCCCATCCATCATATCGGAAGGAGCGACCATATCGGCCCCCGCTTGTACATGGGAAAGGGCCGTGCGGGCAAGCAGAGGCAGCGTTTTGTCATTATCCACCGTTTGCCCTTTGAGCACGCCGCAATGCCCATGGGAGGTATACTCGCATAAACAGACGTCGGTGATGCAGTAAAGCTCCGGGAACTCTTTCTTGATAACGCGGAGCGCTTGCTGCACGGCTCCGGTTCCCTTCCAGGCTCCGCTGCCGAGTTCGTCCTTTTCCGCGGGAATCCCAAACAGCAGGATGCTGTTTATCCCCGCCCGGCACAATTCCTCCAGAATATATGGTAAGGTGTCCGGGCTATAGCGGAACTGGCCGGGCAGGGATGGGATTTCCTCTTTTATCTTGCTCCCCTCGCGGACAAATAACGGATAAACCAGGGCGTTTTTGGAAACCCTGGTTTCCCGTACCATTGCCCGCAGGGATGGGGTTCCGCGCAACCGGCGCGGCCGCGTGAACATATCCATATCAATCATACTCCTTCCTTTTCAAGCAGTCCACCATGCTTTCAAGGGTCGCTTCTTTCGAAACCAACGTTTGCATCCCATAGGCGCGCGCCTGCTTTGCCGTCTGTTCGCCGATACACAATGCTTGTATGCCGCTGTAATCCAACGCGCCCATGCCCTTTACAAAGCTGTGTACCGTGGATGCGCTGGTAAACGCTACATAAGTATTTTCCTGTTCCAAGAGTGCCCTCGCCTCCGTGGTCTCGGGAACGGCATATATCGTCCGATACACAGGGATATCGTCGTAAGCCACCCCAACTGCCGCAAGCTCCTGTGTCAGCGCGGGGGAAGCCTCCTGTGCGCGGGGGATCAGCACTCTGGTGCCTGCGGGTACCAAAGGGGCCAGCCCGGCTCCCAGTGCCGCGGCGTGATAACTTAACGGCACATAGTCGGCACAAATCCCTTGCTGCAACAGCGCGGT
>CAMMKL010000117.1 GCA_946497265.1 uncultured Clostridia bacterium
ATTTTTTATCCACCTCCAGCCTTCTTGTTGCCGGATACAAAAAGAACACGAAGGTAAAAATGATCACAAACACCAGCAAATCGGCCACGGATAAGCGCTGATAATTCAAATTTTGAAAATTATTGTTGAAAAAATGCTGGAGCATATAGATGCTCTCATGCGGATGGGAGCCTCCCAGCAAAAACGCCTCCCGGAAAGACTTAAAACTGTTGATAATGGATATGACAAATACAAAGAAAAAAGTAGGTACCATGAGCGGCAGCGTAATCCGAAGCAGCATCGCTTTCCTGCCGGCCCCATCCACCTTGGCGGCCTCATATAGCTCTTTTGGAATGGCATTGAGCCCTGCCAGCAATAAGACGATGTTGTAGCCGCAGTTTTTCCATATGTATAACAGGACCAGCACGCCGAATGCATGCTCGGAATGAAGCCAGTCCTGACCGGAGACCCCAATCGCATTTAACATGCTGTTGAGAATGCCGAGATTGTCAAACACGATTTGAAACACCAAAATAACCGAAGCCACCGGGATTACCAAAGGAAACAGGAACACGGTTCGGAAAAACAACGCTCCAGCGCATTTGCGCTGGAGCGCCATCGCCAACGCAAAGGAAATTACCATAATGAGCGGCACGCTGCAAAGGATGAATTTGAAGGTGTTCCCGGCTGCCAAACGGAATGCCGCGCTGTTGATGACATTTTCGTAATTGGAGAATCCGGCAAAATGAATGCCGCCTACGCCGGAAGTAAACGTATACCAAAGGCTGATCAGAAAAGGATAGACAAAAAACACGATCAGGCCTATGATCGCCGGCGAGGCAAACGCTAAGCCCGTGAGCGCTTCCCGTTTTCGAAGCTTCATTCGTTTCATAGCCGCCTCCGTATGTTTATTCGCTTAAATACATGGTAAGCTTTGTTTCCAAATCCCGAATGCAGGTCTCGTAATCCTTTTCCCCATTGAGATAAGGGGCCATACAATCGTTTAGATACTGGGCGGTAACGCTCAGTTTGCTGCCGATCCATCCCGTTCCCAGGGAGCAGCTGGTGATGCGGTCCAGAACCGTGCCGTACTGCTTAATAAACTCACCCGGAGATAATCGGACCGGATACGTTATACCATCCGAATCTTCAATCGGGTTTCTGATTTTGCTGGAATAAATGCGGACCAAATCCTTGGCCGCGCTCGTTTGGACCGGGATATCAAAAGTCGGCACATTCTGAGAAGAGCTATCTCTCAGAGAGAGCAATTTGATAAAGTTATAGGCGTTTTGTTTGTTGGGGCTGTTGGCGCGCACCGCGGCACACGAATATGCCTTGGCCTGCAAGCCGCCGTCCATCGTGGGGATGGCCGAAATGACCGGCGTTTTCTCCATCCCGGTAATGATATTCGCTTCAAGCATCAATCCAAAGGAACCATGATATGCATATAGGTCGGAAAAAAGAGTCTGATTATTTTTCAGTGTATACAACCCTCCATAGGAAATACCCGACATCTGTAGCGGGTTTTGCTTCTCCTGCTGATAAACTCGTTTATACGCATCCACCACCTGCCGAAACGCGTCCGTATCGACATGGATGGTCTTGTTTTCATAATCCATATAGTCCAAGCCACTGTAATTGAGATAATCCCACAACGTGATATTTCTTCCATCAAACGCGCGGCAGGAACTGTCTGTTTGGGTAAAGGGTTCGATGCTCTTGGTAAAGTCGGAAAAGGTCCCGCTTTCCAGAAGAGTGTACCCCTGACTGTCCAAATTTTCCTGGCTGCTTAAAAGAAGCGGAAGCGTATAGGTCAGCGGAATGATATACTGCTTCTCTTTAAATACGCCGCCGTCCAAAACCGGCCTGCTGTATTCCTTCCAAAAATCGGCGTCCTGCTCCATATAAGGCGTCAAATCGCAGAAGGCGCCGGCATCCATGGTTTTATACACGTCTTCAAATTCATCCGTGAACAGGATTAGATCTGGGCCTTTTCCGGCCATGACCTCATTCTTCAAGATTTGGACGTATTCTTCTCGGGCAGTTTCATAATTCTGGTCTTTCTGCCTGGTAATAGTAACCTCAACATCGGGGTAGCGCTGCTCAAACAGCTCCAATGCCTCCTCGTATTTCGGCGTATAGCTATAAGGAATGTATAAGGACAATTGGGAGGTTGGGGGTTCTACCGTGCCATCGCCGGCTTCGGTATCACAGGCTGTGAGCGACAGAAGTATTCCAATTAACAAAATTAGGCTGATGCATTTTTTGCTCTTCATGGTATTTGATTCCTTTCTTAAATTTTAACATGGTATTATATTACATTATATCATTTTCGTTAAGTATAATAGTTTTTATCATATTAATTGATATTTTCTCATTCTATTTTCAATAATAAATATGTCTTATAATTTAGTAAAGCAAAAAAACAGGATATTTTATCAGTTTTTCTAATTATTATAAATTTCTTATAATAATTAGAAAATTTATGAAATAAAAACGTTAAACAGCAAGCTTGATGCTTATGAAATGAATAATTTTTACATATCAAATATCGGCATACTGGACTGGCAGTATTGGTAATGTTTATTATAAACTCCCCGCATACAGCAAAACAATCTGTTGATTACTGGAATTCGAAATGATCATCTGGAAAATATTGGTCTCCATGTGCTTCTCTCTTTGGTTGACTTTTTAATCGGTCACAGCTTCGTCCAAATTCTTAAAACGATTCGTTTTCTATGTCCGAAATCCGATTAAATAATTTTTCAAATATCTTTTTGTGATGAAGACCTTGCTTATGACGTAGCGTAATGATTATATAATGCGGCATAGGAGGTACAAACCATATGGAAAAATACAAAGCAAAACCGCAGGGATATATGACGATAGGCGAAGTGGCAAAGAAAATGGGTGTTACGGTTCGCACTCTTCAATCTTACGACAAAAAGAGATTTTTTACGCTCGCAGCTTACCTACCAGCCTTGTCCTATTTTATTTGCCCTTGCTATTTTTGTAATGGTATCGCTTAGTATTGGAAGTATCGGATAGCATTAGAAATAATCAGAAATTTCTTCCGGAATAGTAAGGATATCCGCTGATGATAAATGGTGGATTCCAGATTAAAAATTATGGTATTCGTGTTTGTAACAAACTGAAAGAAAAAGCCGGTATTGATTGTTACTTACTACCGATTTGGGCAAAACCCTTGACACTACCCCTTGACAAATCCAGCTTCCGCATTTGTTTATGGAATCCCATATTTTTTTGAGATAATTAGCAAAAACACAGGGCGCCCATTTCATTATGGGCGCCCTGTGTTTTTGCCTATGAAAATTTGAAACATACTTAAAAGGTGACTTTATGCGGGGATACCTGTCCACCGGACAGCTCGTCCTTGTCAATGTAGATAAAGGAAGAAATGCTTGGGCCTTCCGTTTTTTCGTGCGAAAAGATATAGTCTTCCGCGATAAAGAGGGGGCCCTGCACTTCTTGGGTCAAATCGGCTCCATCTACATTGGAAAAATCAAAAGCCGTAACCAAATGGAATTTTTCATCATACACCCATACTTTTCTTGTAATGGACGTATCTGCTGTCATTCCGATAATTCCCCGATTATCAATATAAAAATATGTACCGTCCCATTGTACAGATCCGCCTGTGGGTTCTGCGGTAAAAATTTTTGTTTGATTTTCACCGTTTAAATCCATTTGAAATAAGTCCCGATTGCGCTCGTCGTCATAATTATAAAAATACTTGAAAAATATGAGAGAATCATGAAAGACAGTGGGTGTACTCGCTTCTCCTTCCGGTGCATTCATATCCGTAACATGCAGCGATTGGTTTTCCAGGTCATAATCAACGTATTGCAGGACCCGCCCGCTGTCTCCGACCTCTTTGTAGTCGCCATTAAATCCATAATTATAAAAGAATAAATGCTTGCCAGAAGCAGACATCCAGAAAATTCCCGGATTCTTTAAGTCATTTACATATATGGTTTTTTCCTCTTTATTCTCAAGTGAAACTTGTACGACTTGAAATGAAGTAGAGATGTTCCCATTCCCGTTGCTGCCTTCTTCATATTCCGCATAGGAATAATAGAAAAATCCCCGGTGGACTAAAAAGGTTTGTGGGTATCCGGGAAACTCATAAATATCTTCCAGAAAGGTTCCATCTTTATCTAATTTACGTAGACAATAAACGAGTTGTCCAGAATCGTTTAAATTGGTAATAGGCAAGTACAATGCATTATCATAAAAAAATATCTGTTGCAAAAGGAATGGATAATATGCGGAACACTCTGTCTTTTTATCTTCGTCGGCTTTCTCATGAAGACAGTTTGGGCGATTGCATAGAGGTACGGGATTTTTCTCTTCTTTGTCCATATAATACAAATAATATCCATTGCTTAAATAAAAACCAGTTTCTGATTCCGCCATCGCAAGCCCGGATCCGACCGTCATATTTAAATTGGCTTGATAATCTTTCCCCGGCAAATAAAGATCGGTAAAGGCATCAAAGGTCGAATTTGTATTTTGACAGCTACACAAAAATACAAATACAAATAAGATAGAAAGGAATACTTTAAACTTCCTATTCACAAAAATCCCACCTCATGAGTCACTACCTGCTCATGTGGAAGGCATACAGCCTTCCACATGAGCAATAAAAATGCTAGCAGGACGTAGATGGATTCCAAGACATGGAGTTCCATCCGATTACATGCCATCCATAACCCGCAAGAGCAATGGAACCGGTATAGTTCGATGAAACCGTTGCAGATGCATATGTCGACATTTCCCGGTAATCATGAATCGAATTGCTTGTATATTCGTTATAACCAGCACGCCATTTAAGTGGAACGGTTGCTTCGATGGAATTCGCATAAACGCCGAAGCTTGTGGAGGCCGTCGCATAGGCAGCGCTCAAATTATTTGTCCCTTTTGTAACATTCGCGGTTGCCGATACTCCCCCAAGTGTTGTACTGGCATTGGCAGCTGCATTTGCGGAAAAAGGCACCGCTATAATTGCCATAGACATAGCTGCGGCAGCTAATAAAGAAATGATCTTCTTTTTCACTTATAAGCCCCCTATCATATTTTATAGAAGTCACGCTTCCAAGCTGAGTTCTCAGCTCGTGGGGCATACATTTCCGATATCATCCAAGCATTCTAATATCAAGCATTTCCCTTAGTAAAATTTTATTATAGAAACCCCAAACAGTCAATAAGTTTATTATAAATTAACAGATCATAATTGCAAAAAAATAAAAATTTTTGGCTTATAGCAAAGCACAGGGCGCTCATATGAAATGAGCGCCCTGTGGTATCATCCTGTTTCAATTTGTTTTATTTTAAGAGATCGGCCTTCTTTTCCAAAATAGCCTCAACCGCCGCACAAGCAGGGCAATCGCAATACTTCGCCCCGGCAGCCTTGATCTCCTGGGCGTGGGCCGCGATATTACAGGCGGCATCCGATCCGAAATACGCCTTTCCCTTCTCCGACTGGGCAAAAGCGATGAGCATATCAATGGGCATGATGTCTTGCTCGAGCTCCTGAACATACTTCTGCGTTTCGGCCTTCTGGCTCTCGGTTCCAACGGCGTCCAGCCAGCTTTTCGC
Source organism: uncultured Clostridia bacterium (assembly GCA_946497265.1). Classification (GTDB taxonomy): domain Bacteria; phylum Bacillota; class Clostridia; order Oscillospirales; family Acutalibacteraceae; genus CAMMKL01. The sequence continues at coordinate 5,599 of CAMMKL010000117.1, forward strand.
CGCCGCCTTCGTCTCACTGCTACAGGTTGGTGCGTTTATCAATTCGTGTGTTTTTTCGACAACATAATCGAGTACGGCTTGTTCCATCCTATCAACACTCGCTTTCAATTTGGATTTGTTTTTATTTTACCATGATTGTCCATCCGGACGCAAGTGGGCAACAAAGGTCTTTTCTCTTCTATCAAAAGCTTACCGCCTCTTCCCTATCCCGAATCTTCCCCGATATTCTCTCACTCCCGCCTTCTCCCCCCATTCCCTTGTATTTTTATTTGAATATGCTTTGAAAGCCGGTTGAAATCAGCAAGAATAAGATGCTATAATTTCTTTGGGAAGGTGGGATAAAAATGGAGCTTCGCGTGCTGAAATACTTTTTGATGGCGGCCAGAGAAGAAAACATCACAAAGGCCGCCGCTCTTTTGCACATCACCCAGCCGACCCTTTCCCGGCAGCTGATTCAGCTGGAAGAGCAGCTTGGCGTGAAGCTCTTTTACAGAAGCAAGCACCGTGTCGTTCTGACGGACGACGGAATGCTTCTCAAGCGCAGAGCGCAGGAAATCATCGCCTTGGCCGATAAAACGCAACGGGAATTTCTCAAAAAGGAAGGCGTGCTTTCCGGGGAAATCGCAATTGGAAGCGGCGAATACCAAAGCTCGCAATACCTTGCCCAAATGCTCGCGTCCTTCCAGGAGACCCATCCGCTGGTACACTTCGAAATCTACAGCGGAAATTCCGACAACATCAAAGAGCGTATTGAAAACGGCACGCTGGATCTAGGCTTGCTGCTCGAACCGGTGGATATTGGGAAGTACGCGTTCCTTCGGCTACCGACGAAAGAGGAATGGGGGGCTTTGGTCAGCGAGGATTTGCAATTGGCAGGACAAGACCGCATTTCGCCCCAGGATCTGGTGGGAATTCCTTTGGTGATGACCCGGCGTGAAATCGTGCAAAATGAGCTGATCCATTGGTTGGGTCCCTATGCCGACCAGATTGAGATTTCCGCAAGCGGCAATCTCCCGTACAATCTGGCGGTGATGGCGAAAAACCGCATCGGCGTGATGATTAATCTCAAGCTCAACTGCCAATACGACGGGCTCCGATATCTGCCCCTCTTCCCCAGGCTGGAAACAGGCACCATATTGGTCTGGAAAAAGGCGCAGGTCTTTTCCCCTGCGACGGCGGCCTTGCTGGAGCATGCGAAACAATACCTGTCGGGCATGG